>JASKKI010000053.1 GCA_030154225.1 Clostridia bacterium
TTAGGTTTAGGTTTAGTTTAAAATTAAAAACTGGAGATTAAATATTTCTATACTCTAGAGGAGCAGAATCTCAATCTAGCATAACGAAATCTTTTGGACTATTTTAAGTTATTTATGTTATAATAAAATTACTATACCTTCAAGGAGGTGGAAATACTAGGGCTATTTTCATAGCACTAGTAGTTAAATGTTAAGTGGGAAACAAAGGCGCTTTTTACGTGCCTTAGGAAATGCTTTAGACCCTATCGTGCAGATTGGAAAATTTGGAGTGACCGAAAGTGTTGTTCATTCCCTTGAGGAAGCATTAACAGCAAGGGAGTTGGTCAAAGCTAGGGTATTAAAGAATTGCCTGGAAGAAACCAAAGATGTTGCCCATGAATTATCTAAACTCACAGGATCTCATCTAGTTCAGGTAATTGGGCGGAACATTATCCTTTACCGTCCGTCTGTGGATAAACCTTCTATTGAATTACCAAAATGAAACATAGCGTTATGACCTATGAACTAGTTAACTTTTTTCTAATTAAGTTCTTGAAAGCCTGGTGAATGTAATGTCAGAACGACAAAAATATACAGATTTAATAATTAATGCCCACCGAATTGTAATTAAGGTGGGCTCAAGTACTCTTACCTATAGTACAGGAAAACTTAATCTACAGCTTATTGAAAAGTTGGTCCGCCAGTTATCAGACTTGTGTCATCAAGGAAAAGAAGTTCTTCTTGTTTCTTCAGGGGCAGTTGGTGCAGGAATGGGTAAACTTGGCCTGAAAGAAAAACCTAAAACTATCCCTGAAAAACAGGCTACAGCGGCGGTCGGTCAGGGTATTTTAATGCATATTTATGAAAAAATATTTTCCGAATACGGGCAAATAGTGGCCCAGTTATTGTTGACGAGATCAGATATTGCCGACCGGAAAAAATTTTTAAATGCCCGTAATACGCTACTAACTCTTTTAAATAAGGGTGTTGTACCTATTATAAATGAAAATGATACAGTTGCTGTTGATGAATTTAGATTTGGTGATAATGATACTTTGAGTGCATTAGTTTCAGGTCTTGTTGATGCAGATTTGCTAATTTTGCTTTCCGATATAGATGGTCTCTACACCAGTGACCCGAGAAAAGACCATACTGCTAAATTAATTAAAGTTGTGGAAGAAATTTCTCCTGAAATTCAGAACTTGGCTGGAAGTACAGGTAGTAAGTTTGGTAGTGGAGGGATGGTAACAAAAATCTCAGCTGCTAAAGTTGCCGTTAATGCTGGTATACCTATGATAATTGCTAACGGAGCTAAGCCGGATATAATAAGGGATATTTGCCAGGGAGAAGAGTTAGGAACCTTATTTATACCCCGGGACGTTAGGCCCCATACTAGAAAAAGGTGGATTGCCTTTGGTTCGGATATTCAGGGTAAATTATGGGTTGATATGGGAGCCCGTAAGGCCATCCTGGAAAATGGTAAGAGTTTATTACCCAGTGGTATTTATAAAATCGAGGGAGATTTTATTTCCGGGCATGTGGTAAGTATTGTAGATACCGATGGTATAGAATTTGCTCGGGGAATTGTAAATTACAATTCCGAAGAATTAAATAAAATTAAAGGTATTCAGTGTAAAGATATCCAAAATATATTAGGGTATAAAGATTATGATGAAGTAATTCACCGTGATAATTTAGCTTTACGAGTATGAAAGGTGGGATAACATGATTTCTCAAGAATTAATCGATAAAGGCAGCCTTGCTAAAGAAGCGGCGTATATTTTGGGCTTAACCAGTACAGAACTAAAAAACAAAGCTTTGGAAAAAATGGCAGATGATTTAGAGGCCCGATGTACTGAGATTCTAGCTGCCAATACCCTTGATATGGAAAAAGCTAAAGACAAAGAACTCTCTAAAGCATTTCTGGATAGATTATTATTAACAGAAAAAAGGGTAAAAGATATGGCTGAAGGATTAAGAGCCATTGTCAAACTTAATGATCCGATAGGAGAAGTTGAAAACATGTGGACAACTTCCCATGGATTACAGATAGGAAAAATGCGGGTTCCTTTAGGTGTCATTGGAATTATCTATGAAGCCAGACCTAATGTAACAGTAGATGCAGCCGGATTATGTTTAAAATCCGGTAATGCTGTTATCTTAAGAGGAAGTTCTGATGCAATTAATTCTAACCAAAAGATTGCAGAAATCATTAGTAAAAGTGTAGAGGATATAGGTTTACCTAAGGGTTCCATTCAACTTATCGAAGACACCGGCAGGGAAGTTGCCAATCAGATGTTGAAGTTAAATAAATATTTAGATGTCTTAATCCCCCGTGGGGGGGCTGGATTAATTCAGGCGGTAGTAGAAAATGCTACAGTGCCCGTTATTGAAACCGGAGTAGGAAACTGTCATGTTTATGTCGAAAGTGATGCTGACCTAAAAATGGCCGAAAAAATCATTGTTAATGCCAAGACTCATCGACCGGGAGTTTGTAATGCTGCTGAAACCTTATTGGTACACAAGGACATTGCCGAAGAATTCTTACCTTCTGTTGCGGAAAAACTACGTGAATTAGATGTTGAATTGCGTTGCTGCCCCGAAGCAAGAAAACTGATACCCGAGAGTAAGGAAGCCACTGAAGAAGATTTTGCTACAGAATTTTTAGATTTAATATTGGCTATTAAGGTAGTAGACAATTTTGAAGAAGCTTTACATCATATTCGTAGATATGGTACCAAACACTCAGAAGCTATAGTTACTAATGATTATAAGAAAGCACGATTATTCCAACAGGCTATTGATGCTGCTGCTGTTTATGTAAATGCATCTACCAGGTTTACCGATGGGTTTCAATTTGGTTACGGTGCTGAAATTGGTATAAGTACGCAAAAATTACATGCCCGGGGACCTATGGGTCTTAAAGAACTTACTAGTTATAAATACATTATTATGGGGGATGGGCAGATAAGAGAATAGTGGCAAGTTACTAGTTATTTAGTGGCTAGTATCTATAGAAAAACCGGCTATGCCGGTTTTCTTTTAAGTCTCCCAAATTTCAGTCTTTTATGTTATTATTTTCAAGAGGTGCTCTCTATATAAAAATATTGTTAGACGTGGGAGAAACCAGTAGACGAAAAAACCATTATAAGGTGGGGTGTGAAGAATGGAAAGGAAAAAGGCTATAGGTATTATGGGTGGAACTTTTGATCCAATTCATTATGGTCATTTAGTAACTGCAGAAGCTGTGAGAAGTGAATTCGGATTAGAAAAGGTCTATTTTGTTCCATCAGGAAATCCACCTCACAAAGACCCTAAAGAGGTCTCGGATTCCCAGCATCGTTATTTAATGACCTTTTTATCTATTACAACTAATTTTTATTTCGAAACATCTCCTATTGAAATAAACAGGCCTGGTAAATCTTATGCTTATGATACCGTCAAAGCCTTTAGAGATAATTTTCCCGACTATGATTTGTATTTTATTACCGGTGCTGATGCTATAAAAGAAATTTTAACCTGGCACAGGGTAGAAGAAGTTTTAGATTTATGTTATTTTGTGGCGGCAACAAGGCCTGGTTATAACCTTGACGATTTAAAGAAAGAAGAATTAAAAGTATTACCTCCGGAATACCTAGAGCGGATACTTATTATTGAAGTACCTGCAATGGCTATTTCTTCTACAGATATTAAAAAAAGAGTTAGAGAAAGGAAACCTATAAAGTATCTCTTACCTGAAGCGGTGGAACATTATATTTATAAGAAAAAATTGTATGTTTAGCTTATTTAGGTTAAGGTTAAGGCTGAGGCTAAGCAAAAACTGGTGTTAAAGATTAATCAAACTAAATTTGACCTTAACCTAGTGTAGCAAAACCTTAACCTTTTAAAAAATGGTTGGTGAAGCTATGGAAGAGTATAAAAAGATAGTAAAAAATAGGCTTAGTAACAAAAGATATGAACATTCTCTAGGGGTGGCTGAAACCGCAAGAGAATTAGCCGTGCGTAATGGTGCTGATTTTAATAAAGCTTATTTAGCAGGTATTTTACATGATTATGCCAAAGAATTATCTAGTGAAGAATTACTTAAAATTGCTGCTAGCAATAATCTAATTACTGATAAAGTGGAAATTAAAGAACCTCAATTGTTACATGGCAAGGTTGGAGCCTATTTGATTAAAAATGAACTGGGTATATATGATGAAGATATATTAAAGGCTATTAGATTTCATACAACAGGTTGTGCTGATATGGATCTTTTAACACAAATCATATATATAGCCGATTATATAGAACCCAATCGAAAATTTCCCGGTGTAGAAAAAATGCGAAAGACTACATTTATTAATTTAGCGCAAGGTGTTTTTGAGGGGCTAGACCAAACTTTAAAATATGTGTTAGAAAAAAAAGGGTTAATTCATTATTTAAGTGTACAAGCTAGAAACTGGCTCTTAATAAGTGGAAAAGTAAAATAATATAAAATTAGCAATAATTATGTAATTAATATTCTGTGAATAGTACCGGTTACAGTAACTTAACAATGAACTATAGTTATTAAATAGCTTAAGCTATTTTGAGGAGGTAAAAAGCTTGGAAAATCGACAATTATTAAAGTATATAGTTAATGCGGCAGATGATAAAAAAGCTCAAGATTTAACAATTTTGGACCTAAGAGAAGTATCCTCTGTAACTGATTATTTTGTAATTTGTACAGGGAATTCTTCCACCCAAACTAAAGCAATTTCTGATAATATTGAAGAAAAATTAGAAAAGGAACACAATTTAAGATTATTAAGAAGGGAAGGGTATCGCCAGGGAGGCTGGATACTATTAGATTACGGTAGTGTAGTTGTTCATATTTTTAAACCTGAAGAAAGACAATTTTATAATATTGAAAGACTTTGGGGTGATGCTCAGGTTTTAAAATCTGTCGATTTTTTAGGTGAATAAAATGTCTTATAATAAGTTAGCTTTAATTTATGATAGTTTAATGGAAGATACCGATTATAACCGATGGGCGGACTATTTAATTTGGCACATTGAGAGAAATCAAAAAATTTCCGGAAAGGTATTATTAGATTTGGGTTGTGGAACAGGGAATCTTCTAATTCCATTAGCAAAGAAAGGTTTTAAAGTTATCGGTGTTGATATATCTACAGATATGTTAACCCAGGCCGAGCAGAAAATTAGAGAAAATGATTTGTCTATACCTTTATTACAGCAAGACATAAGGAACTTAACACTGGATAGAAGTATTGATGTAGTAATTTCTACCTTTGATACTTTAAATTATATTTTAGAACTTAAGGAACTTACTAAAGTTTTTAAAAACGTTAATAATATTTTAAATTACAACGGATTGTTTATATTTGACTTAAATTCTGAGTTTAAATTTTCGTCTGTTTTAGGAGAAAATATTTTTACCTATAATACTGAACAAATAGTTTATATCTGGGAAAATAGTTATGACCGAGATACTAAAATTTGCTACATGGATTTAACTTTTTTTATCTTAGATGAAATAGATGGTAAATACTTACGTTTTAGTGAAACCCATATCCAAAAGGCTTATACTCAAGGAGAAATTACTAAAATATTAGCTAAAACCGGCTTTGAATTACTTGGTGTTTATGGAGAATTAAGTTTTTCTGAACCTCAACCTCAGGAAGAAAAAATATTTTTTGTGGCTAGAAAATGTTAACCACAGGCATACAAGGGATGAAAATATATTTGTAGCTCCACAAAAAAATCCGTGCGTATAATGCACGGATTTTTTCTTAGGCTTCATCATCATGTAAAAATTCTAGGAAAGGTTTTTCTAAGTCCGCCAGGGCATTTACAACTAATTCAACTAGTCCACCGTAATGAACATTAAATTTTGCTGTTACTTCATAGAATTCTAATATGTCTCTAATAGCACCTTTACAGTTGGAACATGGTGCACAAACGTATTTTGGAATACTTGAATCTTCAATGGTATCCTGGAAGGCATCAAGTATTTGCTTAAATTTCATTCTAGTACTAACTTTATTTCTAAATTCTCCGAAGTTCATGGAATTCATAATTGCAAATCCGCTGCCACCACCACAACAGTAATTATCTACGCCGTGGGGAGTCATTTCTCTGAATTGAGGGCAAACTGCTTTAATAATTTCTCTTTGCGGTTGAACAATTCCCATTTGTCTTACAACATTACATGGATCATGTAGAGTTACAGGGAAATTATTTTTACTTGGATCTAATTTTAACTTACCGCTTTTTATTATTTCTGCTAGCATAGGTAAAAAGCTTTCTACCGGAATTTTATTATCACTGGTTGTCATTCTGTCTGCACTTACTGCTGCTGCCTTGTGGGCATGACCACACTCAGCAATTACTATTTTATTTACACCCAATCTTTTAGCTGCTTCAAACTGTTGCATAGCAACTTTTTTGGCTTGGGCATCATCATACCAGATACCATAATTTACATTGTCATAACCTATAAGGTCACTGCTTAAAGTATAGTTTATACCGGCTTTTTCGAAAAGGATAGCAAAGGCTATCGGGTTTTCAGGCCAGGCCATGAATTCCCCTGCATTATGAGTTAAAAGAATGTCGGCACCTTTTTTATCAATGGGAATTTTAATATTCCATCCCGTTTTTTCTTCAATATCTTCTTCTAAAAACTCGATGATATCTAAAAATGCCGGTTTGGTAATTCCTGTAGAGGAACCGGTTTTTAACTGCAGCATAGTTCCTTTTTCATGTAATGGCTTCGGAGCAATACCCATTTCCTGACTGAATATTTTCCTAATCTCTCTTGCTAGTACTCCGTTGTCTAAACCAAGGGGACATGTCTGGGCACAACGGCGGCACAGGTTGCACCTATAGGCAAGTTCTCCTAGCCTGGCAACTGTTTCCCAGGTAAGGTCGATATCTGCACCTACTAAACTTCCAAATAATTTTCCACTTTTAGTAAAATACTTTTTAACAATTCTTCTTAAAATATCAGAACGGAAAATTGGCCTGTATAATTCATTACCATCGGTTGCTGCGTAAATATGACAAGCCTCGGAGCAGGTATGGCATTTAGCACAGTAATCCAAAGAAAGCATTAAAGGCTGAATAATACTTCTATTTGTTTCATCGGAAAGCATTTTTTCCAAACCGGATAAAAATTTTTTAACCAGTTCTTCTTTTTCTTCTTTGGTTTTAGGAGTTTCAAATGTATCTAAACCAATATAGCCGTCTAATGATGCACAGAATTTTTCTGCCCATTCTTCTTTTGGTTCTGTTAGTTCCGGTTCCATACCTGGCTTATCATAAGGAGCAGGTAAATCCATAAGTTTATCTATTTTAGTTAACTGTTTAACTGGTTTACTAATATCTTGTGGTTTTAAATCTTTACCATTAATCATCTAATCTCCTCCAATCTCCTATATTTTCCTACATATCCTGAGTTTTAGGTGGCTCTGGTTGATAATGAGGAGCAGACCAGTTGTTTTTCGGTTTAAAGCCTGCAGCCTGTTTAATTTTCTTATCAATCTCGCTACCTGGTAAATTGGGGTCATTATCCCATAATACTTTATGGAAGGAGAAATATTTTCCAACATAATGACTCATTTTGGTGAGAGGAATATAAATTAGTAATAGTCCTAAAAGAATGATATGGATACTTAAAATAGCATCAGCTTCAATAGGTCTAAAGGTAAGCATACTTTTAGCGATATGTCTACCGTAATTAAATCCGGGGTCAGAAGTCCAAACCATGAGACCGGTAGCTGCTACAGCAAAGATAAAAACCAGATTAAAGTATTCTTGAACAGTTGTGTACTTTTTAAAGGAAGGAACAAGATACCTTTTTAGGAATAATGCTCCCGAACCAAAAGCAACTAAAAGACCGCCAATAGTACCAGTTAAAAAAGTTGTATAATATACCAATACAGCCCACCAGTGACCACTTTCCATAGCTAATCCTGCTAGTTCAGTGATAGCACCGATGAATAATAGTGCTGTCCAAGCAAAAAGTAGATATATACCAAGGTGCAAAGAGTAAGAAATCCACCATAAGGGTCTTTGATTATCAAAAAGTTTTTTAATAAAGAGCATTTCCTTTAACATATCAATGATTTCTTCTAAGAGAGAAGTTTCCCTAGGTTTTTTCCACCATTCTACTTCTTCATAATAAGAACCTCCATAATGACCTTTACCTTTTTCTTTTGGAATTGGGTAGAGGTCTAATCTACCATGCATGGGCATTTTACCGTATTGAACTGCTTTATAAATGGATAGAAAAATAAAAGCAAATAAAGAAACATAGGATAAGATTAGTAAGAACATTCACATACCTCCTTAAAATAACTTCACACATTTTTCATATTCTTATTTTCACAAGCGAAGTAAGAAAAATATCGAATCTTGCCGTATCTGGATAAACACACCTCCTATTCGTTCAATAATACTTCTACATAGAGACCTGTAAATCATCCTTGTTTTCTATTAAATATTAACATCATCTTCATTAGATTTGTTTATGAAACAAAACTTTGGTAAAGTAAAAAATTTCACCAATAATTTCAGTTTGACAAATTAAAAAAATCAATCTATAATATCAAGAGTAACCAGTAATAATTATAAAACTATGAAGAGGAACAGTAGATTTTAAAAGGTATTACAGAGAGCTGCTGGTTGGTGGAAAGCAGTATAACTGATAAATCGAACTCGCCTTGGAGTTGCCTGAATGAAAAAAGTAGTTTGGGCCGGTTAGATACCGTTATCAACTAAAAGTGGATAGGCAGAAAGAAGTCAGAAGCAAGAAGCAAGAAGTCAGAAGTTAGAAAAAGTCTAATTTCCGACTTTCGACATGCTATAATGTGGGGATATGGCGCAGTTGGGAGCGCGCTTGACTGGCAGTCAAGAGGTCAGGGGTTCGAATCCCCTTATCTCCACCATTTCCTATCAACTTGGGTGGTACCGCGAGATGACCTCTCGTCCCAAACTGGGATGAGAGGTTTTTGTTTACATAATAAACTCTCATCCATTCTATAAAGAACTATGAACTAATTCAAGGGGGTAATAACAATATGGATGATCGTTACAATTATATGGCCATAGAAGATAAATGGCAAAGAAAATGGGCAGAAACCGGTGCTTATAAAGTCTTAGAAGATAAGGACAAACCTAAATATTATTGTCTGGAAATGTTTCCTTATCCATCGGGGAATTTGCACATGGGTCATGTTCGCAACTATTCTATTGGTGATGTTGTGGCCAGATTTAAAACTATGCAGGGGTTTAATGTATTGCACCCAATGGGTTGGGACTCATTTGGTTTGCCTGCAGAAAATGCAGCTATCAAGCATGGAGTACCTCCCGCCAAGTGGACTTGGGATAATATTGCAAATATGCGTCGCCAATTGAAATCTATGGGTATTAGCTATGATTGGGATAGGGAAGTTGCTTCCTGCCATCCTGATTATTATAAATGGACTCAATGGTTATTCTTACAACTTTATCACAAAAATCTTGCTTATAAAAAGAAAGCATCAGTAAACTGGTGTCCTTCTTGTCAGACAGTTTTAGCCAATGAACAGGTAATTGATGGATTTTGTGAGCGTTGTGACAGTGAAGTAGAAAAGAAGGCTTTGGAACAATGGTTTTTTAAAATTACAGATTATGCTGATAGATTACTGGATGATTTGGAAAAACTCCCCGGTTGGCCTGAAAAGGTTAAGATTATGCAAGAAAACTGGATTGGACGCAGTGAAGGGGCTAAGATCAAATTCATTGTTCAAGAGACAGGTGATGAATTAGAGGTATTTACAACCCGCCATGATACAATTTTTGGTGTAACATATATGGTACTGGCTCCTGAGCATCCTTTAGTAGAAAAACTGGTTAAGGGAACAGAGTATGAAGAGCAGGTAAAGGAATTTATCAGGAAAGTTCAAAAGCTAAGCGAGGTGGATAGAACTTCTACTGAGCTAGAAAAAGAAGGTTTGTTTATTGGTGCCCATGCTATCAATCCCTTAAATGGTGAAGCAGTACCTATTTTGATTGGTAATTATGTTTTAATGGAATATGGTACAGGTGCGGTAATGGGTGTTCCTGCCCATGATGAACGGGACTTTAAATTTGCCAAGAAATACAATTTGAAGATCAGGGTTGTTATTCAACCAGAAGGAAGGGAACTTAAAGTAGAAGAAATGGAAGAAGCCTATACTGAAGATGGTATTATGGTAAATTCCGGTCAATTTTCAAGCATACCAAATAGGGAAGGTATGGTAAAAATAGTACAGTATTTAGAAGAAAACAATTGTGGACAAAGACAAATCAACTATCGATTACGGGACTGGTTGATTTCTAGGCAAAGATACTGGGGTGCTCCTATTCCAATTATTTATTGTGATGAGTGTGGAGTGGTTCCTGTACCTGAAAAAGATTTACCTGTTTATTTACCAGAAGAGGTGGAGTTTAAACCATCCGGAGAATCGCCTTTAAAATATTCACCTGAATTTGTAAATACTACCTGTCCAACTTGTGGTAGACCTGCTAAAAGGGAAACTGATACCATGGATACTTTCGTTTGTTCCAGCTGGTATTTTTTAAGATTTTGTGATCCTAACAATAATGAGGAAGCTTTTCAAAAAGATAAAGCTGACTATTGGATGGCAGTAGATCAGTATATCGGTGGTGTAGAACATGCTATTTTGCACCTAATGTATGCCCGTTTCTTTACAAAGGTATTAAAAGATTTAGGTTTAGTAAGTGTTGATGAACCATTTACCAATCTTTTAACCCAAGGGATGGTTTTAAAAGATGGCTCGAAGATGTCTAAATCTAAAGGTAATGTTGTCAGTCCAGAGGAAATAATAAACAAATATGGTGCTGATACAGCCAGGATGTTTATTTTATTTGCTGCACCCCCGGAAAGGGACCTAGAGTGGAATGACCAGGCTGTTGAAGGATGTTACCGTTTCTTAAATCGTGTTTGGCGTTTAGTAACTCACTATGCCGAAAGTATTAAAGGAGTTACAGGTCAGATTGGTAATCTGGAGGGTGCCGATAAAGAATTAAGACGTTTAACCCATTTAACCATTAAAAAGGTAACTGAAGATATCGAGGAACGATTTAATTTTAATACTGCTATTAGTGCCATTATGGAATTGGTTAATGGATTATATAATTATAAAGATAAAGAACAGGGTTCTAATTTACTGGTAATTAAAGAAGCTGTTGAAAATTTAATTTTGCTATTATCTCCTTTTGCTCCCCATATAACCGAGGAGCTATGGTATTTATTAGGTAATGAGACAAGTGTTCACCAGCAAAAATGGCCGGTATATGTTCCCGAGGCCCTTGTCGTTGATGAAGTTACAGTAGTTGTTCAGGTCAACGGAAAAGTAAGGGATAAAATTATTGTGCCGGTAAATATGGATAAACTAGAGGTAGAGAAAATAGCCAAGTCTCAACCTAAAATTGAAGAACATATTAAAGGAAAGGGTATTAAGAAGGTTGTGGTTATACCGAATAAGCTTGTTAATATTGTTGTAGGATAATACCTTTGCAAAAAAACAAGTAAATATAGAAAAAAGTCACCTATTGGTGCTTTTCAGACTGCCGACAGCTACATTGTCGACAGTCTGATTTATATATATAAATAATTCTTTTTTTGATTAATCTTTCCTTTTATAGATTGGGTAAAAATTGGTAAATATTTTGATAATTATTAAGATAAAATCCTTTATGAAAGTAATAGTTACCAGGACTGTCTAGTTAAGTGACATTGTTCAATATTTGGCTAATAGTTATAATAAAATTAACTTATTTTTAATAAACTTATTTTTTTTGTTATAGTTAAAATGTAAGGTAAAAGAGCTATGAATTTTGTAAAAAAAATCACAAGAAGATGGAGGTTTTTTTGTGCTAAAAATACCTCGTTTAGTTATAGGCGCATGTCAAGGGCGTTCGGGTAAAACAACCTTTACATTAGGTTTATTACAAGCATTAAAAAAACGTGGATTAAATTTACAGCCTTTTAAAAAAGGACTTGATTATATTGACCCCAGTTGGCTTTCTTATGCTGCAGGTAAAGAATGCCGAAATCTGGATGCATTTATGATGGATAAAATAACACTGGTTAATACCTTTATTAATAATTCTTTGGACAAAGAAATCAGTATAGTTGAAGGAGCTATGGGATTATTTGATGGTTTAGATGTGGAAGGCAGCGGTAGTACGGCTGAGATAGCTTATATGATAAAAGCACCTGTTATACTAGTTGTTAATTGCCAGAGAATGACACGCAGTGTAGCAGCATTAGTTAATGGTGTTGTTAATTTTGATCCACGTATTAAAATTGGTGGTGTTATTTTAAATAATGTTGCCAGAACCAGGCATAAAAATATGCTTATTGCATCTATTGAGAAATACTGCCAGGTTCCTGTTGTAGGTATTTTGCCTAAATCTAATGATATTGTAATTCCAGATAGACATTTAGGATTAATACCTGCCGGTGAGCAAGAGGCACTAATAGGTGCCGTAGATAAGTTAGGTAACCTGGTAGAAGAAAATGTAGATATAGAAAAACTATTGAAAATTGCTAGAAGTGCCCCATCTCTGGAAACATCTGTAGAAAAAAAGATACCAGAGATAGAAAAGGTACAAGTAACCATAGGTGTTATCAAGGATAAAGTTTTTAGTTTTTATTATCCTGAAAATTTAGAGGCACTAGAAACTCAGGGTGCCAGGTTAGTGTTTATTAATTCCTTACAAGACGAAAAACTACCTGAAATAGATGCCTTGTACATTGGTGGAGGTTTCCCGGAAATGTTTGCTCCGGACCTTGAAAAAAACAAAAGCCTAAAAGTGGAAATTAAACAGGCTATTGAACAGGGCTTACCTGTTTATGCAGAATGTGGCGGTTTAATGTATTTGGGACGCAATATACTTTGGCTTGATAAATCTTATACTATGGTGGGGGCTCTCCCTTATGACGTGTCAATGGAAAAAAAACCACAAGGTCATGGCTATACAATTAATAAAGTATTAGAAGAAAATCCTTTTCTCCCTGCCGGTTTAGAAATTAAAGGTCATGAATTTCATAATTCCCGGTTAATAAATCTAAATAAATCCTTGGTTAAATTTGGAATGGAAGTGAAAAGGGGTAAAGGGATTACTGGTAAAGAAGATGGGATCATTTATAAAAATGTCTTTGCTTCCTATAATCACTTACATGCCGCAGCAGCCCCGGAATGGGCGGAAGGATTGGTGAAAGTAGCCTGGAAATATAAAAGTCAAAAAGTATAGTTTTTAAAATCGCCCGTCATATTGATTGATGAATAATATAAGCTTTTACTCATATAAATTGACTAATAAACTGAACTTATCACCAGTATAAAAAACGTTAACATTCTGTTTAGAGGATATTGTGATAATTTTACGAATTATACTATACAGGATTATTATGTGATTATTTTTGCAAATGTCCGTGAAGGACTTCACAAAAGCTGACAATTAAATATCATATAAATTTTAAAAGACATTCTATTCTAAATTTTAATTTGAAAGGAGATGTATCCGATGTTTGTTGTTACTGTAGATGCAGAAAAATGTACTGGTTGTGGGGAATGTGCAAATGCATGTCCGGCTCAAGTTTTTGAACTTGAAGATGTTGCTGTAGTAACTGACAATGAATGCATGGGCTGTGAAAGCTGTGTAATGATTTGCCCAGTTGGTGCAATCACTCTCAATGAATATTAAGGTTTATTAGTTTTAGCAAGACATTTTAGTCTTGTTCGGTTTAAAAGGAAAGTAAAAGTTTTTGGTCGGCATAAGTTCAAAAGGCTTTTGAAGACCAAGGCTTTCTGTAAGCCAAGTTTTCTTTAAAAATATGATTTGAAAACGGAGGTGTATGGATTTTGACTGAAAAAAAGAGACCCTTGCTTGATGAACTAAAAAAGGGTAAATGGCCATCTTTCGTAAATGAAATGGAAAAAAGTGCTGCTAAAAAACCTGTAGTTAACACTTTAATGGATTTAGTAGAACGCTCTTATGAAGAAAAACGTGTACACTGGAAACACGGTGGTATCGTTGGTGTTAGAGGTTACGGCGGTGGTGTAATCGGTCGTTATTGCGATTTACCAGAAGAATACCCCGATGTAGCTGAATTCCACACCATTCGTGTTAACCAACCTTCTGGCTGGTTCTATACTTCCGATGCTATCCGTACTTTATGTGATGTATGGGAAAAACACGGTAGTGGATTAACTAACATGCACGGTGCTACTGGTGATGCCATCCTTTTAGGAACTACAACCGATCACTTACAAGACTGCTTTAATGATTTGTCTGATAACGGTTTTGACCTTGGTGGCTCTGGTTCTAACTTAAGAACGCCCAGTGCATGTTGTGGTCCTGCTCGTTGTGAGTATGCATGTTTTGATACTTTAGATTTATGTCATCATCTAACTAATGAATATCAAGATGAACTACACAGACCAATGTGGCCATATAAATTTAAAATTAAGATTTCCGGATGTCCAAATGATTGTACATCATCAATCGCCCGTGCCGACCTTTCCATTATAGGTACCTGGAGAGATAACATCCAAGTTAACCAAGAAGCAGTTAAAGAGTATGTAAACAATGGTTTTGATGTTAAGGAAGAAGTATTGGCACATTGTCCATGTAACTGCATAACTTTTGATGAAGAAAAGAAAGAGCTTTCCATTGATGACGAAAATTGTACTAGATGTATGCATTGTATCAGTGCTATGCCTAAAGCTTTACGTGTTGGTAAAGAAAAAGGTGCTACTTTATTGTTAGGTGGTAAAGCTACAATTGTACAATCCGCTTTCTTATCCTGGGTAATCAAACCATTTATTAAGCTTGATAAAGAAGATGGTTACCAAGAACTACACGACATCCTAGAGCGCATCTGGGATTGGTGGGATGAAAATGCGAAAGTCCGTGAAAGAGTTGGTGAATTAATTTATAGAAAAGGTATGGGTGAGTTCCTAAAAGCTACCGGCTTAGAACCTGTACCACAAATGGTTCACCATCCACGTGCTAACCCATATTTCTTCTGGTATCCAGAGGATTTTGCAGCTGAAAAAGAAGCCAGTGAAGCTGGTAAAGAAGTAGCTGGATCGGAGGTGTCTGAATAATGACTAATCCATATTATGCTCAAACTGATATTGGACCTCCCTATTTTTGGGATATGCTTCCACAAGTGATTAAGGATAATTATGGTAAATGGTTATACCATGAAAAAGTTAAACCTGGTGTTTTAAAACATGTTGGTGAATCCGGTGATGAATTATATACAGTTCGTATTGGTTCTCCCCGTTTACTAAGTATTGAAACATTAAGATGGTTTGCTGATATCGCAGATAAATACTGTGATGGTCATCTGCGCTTTACAAGTAGACATAATGTTGAATTTTTATTGACAGATGCCGGTAAAGTAGATGCTTTAATCGAAGAGCTTGAAGCAGCTGGTTGGCCAGTAGGTGGTACCGGTAAGTCCCTTAAAAACTTAATCCATACTCAAGGTTGGATTCACTGCCACAGTGCTGCAACAGATGCATCCGGTCCTGTTAAAGCGGTTATGGATGATTTATTTGACTACTTTAAAAAAGATGATTTACCAGCGAAACTTAAAATATCCATGGCTTGCTGCTTGAACATGTGTGGTGCCGTTCATTGTTCAGATATCGCCTTCGTAGGTGTTCACAGAAAAATACCTAGAGTAGATGATAACGGTGTAGCTAATGGCTGTGAAATTCCAAACGTTGTTGCATCCTGTCCTACTGGCGCTATCCGTCCAAATCCAAAAGCGAAATCTGTAACCATTAATGAAGAGAAATGTATGTACTGTGGTAACTGTTATTCAGTATGTCCATCTCTTCCCATCATGGACCCAGAAAATGACGGTATTGCTATTTTTGTTGGCGGAAAAGTATCCAACTCCAGAAGTGGCCCTGCTTTCAGTAAATTGGCGATTCCATTTATTCCAAACGAACCACCAAGATGGGATTCCTTAGTTGCTGCTATCAGAAACCTTGTAGAAATTTGGGTTAAAGATGCTAAAAAAGGTGAAAGATATGGAGAGTGGATCGAAAGAATTGGATGGGAGAAATTCTTTGAAAAAGCTAACTTGCCATTTACTGATAAGCATATTGATGACTTTATTTTCTCCGTACCTACTTTCCGTTCTACTACTCAATTTAAGTTCACAAAATAAATATTTTATAGGGTGGTGTAAATATGGCAGACTTCACCCCGGAAGAATTACGTGCTAAAATTTTAGAATATCTCGAAACAAAAGATAAAGCTAAGAATAGAGATATCGCTACAGCAATAGGTGTTAGCAAAAGAGAAGTAGATAAAATGGTAAATGAAATGGCTAAAGAAGGTATTTTAGAATTCTTATATCTGGGAACTTCTTATGTAAAATTAAAAGACAAGTAATTGGGATTAGAGGCCAAGACTCAAGGCCTTGGCCTCACTCTTAATATTTGGGGGTCAAGATTGTGAAACTAGTGGATGATATCAAAGAGTGGTTAGCCTTTTGTGATGAGTTGGTTTATCAGATGCGAGATTTTAAATCCAGTGAATACAAAAAAGGTGTAGCTGATGGAATAGAAATGGCTGTTGATATGTTGAAAGGCTATTTAGAAGATTATCCCGAATTTTTTGACCCCAAAAAGCGTAACTAAAAATTTTTTTGGAGGTGCTTTAATATGCCATTTATTGAAGTAAATGGAAAGCAAATTGAAACTGATGAGGATGGTTTCATTGTAAACCTTGAGGATTGGAATGAAGATGTTGCTCTTGCATTAGCAAAAACTGAGCAGGTTGAAGAATTAACTGAAGACCATTGGAAAGTTGTGAACTACTTGAAAGATTACTATAAAGAATATGGTATTGCACCTATGGTTCGCAAAGTTGTAAAACAAACTGGTTTTAGCTTAAAAGAAATCTACGAATTATTCCCAACCGGCCCAGCAAAAGGCGCATGTAAAATTGCCGGCTTACCAAAACCAACCGGTTGTGTATAAAACATATAGTGTGAGTTCTCATAAAGTTTGAGACTAAGAGAATAATAGAATAATTACCTGAAAATGTAAAAGACCGGTGAGGAAAAATACCGGTCTTTTATTTGGGCAAGGGGGGACGGTTCTCGCCTTGCCCCTATATTTGGGCAAGGGGGGACGGTTCTCGCCTTGCCCCTATATCTTTCGCAAAATCCTACTTACTCGGGATTCACTGATGCCTCCAACAATTTCCCCAATCTCCTTCAGGGTTAATGTTGAATTTACCCGGATCTTTCTTATTGCCATATCCCGGTTCTCTTGATTCTTTATTAATTCTTCTATGGAAATTCCCATTTCATCAGCCATTGTTTGCATTTTTTCCCGGGCCTGTTGTTTATTTTTTATAACAGTCCTGTTTTCCTGCCCTGGAGAAATGAAACCTTCCTCAGTCATTATTACTGTTTCTGAATCATGCTCCTCATGGTTTACATATCGTTTATACTCCTCTATGGCTTTACCTTTCTTTGTGGAGATTATTCCAAGTATCCTTGAGCTATCCACTAATCCCCTTTCTCCTCTCTGACTTATAATAAGAGAATAGCTGCTCCAGGGATAATCTTCCGCCTTTTCTGTGATACCTGCCTTTACCGGATTATTATGAATATATTTACTAACTTCCAACAAATACTCTTCACTATCAATCAAACTGCTTTTAAACCGATCCTGAAACAAATGGCCTGTCCGCTGGTATTTCCGGTTAAAGAAAATTACATAGCTAATACTGATACTCTTCATAATTTGAGATATATCATTACCGTTATCATTTATTATTAGGTGGGCATGATTATCCATGAGACAATAGGAATAAATATGATAATTATATTTTACTTTCATGCGAGCTAATATTCGTAAATACATTTCTTTATCACTATCGTCAAAAAAAATATTCTTTCTCTCATTTCCCCGGACAATAACATGGTAAGTACTAAATTCTTCTTTTATTCTGGCTATTCTAGGCACTACTCCCACCTCTAATCATTTATAATTAACTTTATTTTACCTTTTATTTCCAAGCAAGTCAAGAACCGTCCCTGAAGTAA
>JASKKI010000007.1 GCA_030154225.1 Clostridia bacterium
TGGAGGCTGGGCTTATTAAGTGTACCCTTTTTTAAGAAAATTTAGCTTTAGAATTTCCAATTTTAAAATTTAAAGACTTGACATATTACCGCAGGACTATGTAGCCTACTGCTGGAGTATTACTATAAAAGAACTTAGCATGCTCCGGGTCTTTTATTGGTCCTCCGTAAACCATATTAAATACGGTAGGATTAATTCTGTTAGCCGCTTTGAAAATTCTATTTGCCATATCTGCACCATCTTTTAAGGTAATCCTTGGCTTTACTCCGGTCATACCTCCTATGGTCCAGCCGAGGTGGGCGCAGATTATATCTACATTTACCTTAGCCATTTCTTCAGCCTGTTTTTCATTAAAAACAAAAGCAATAGTAAATAAATTTCTTTCAACCGCTTTGGCCATGAAATCTATTTCCTTTTGAAAACCCAAATTATTTTCCTCCAAGGCTTGTCTAAAAATTCCGTCAATTAAACCTACCGTTGGAAAATTGTTCACACCATGAAAACCATTTAATATTATTTTTTCTAATAATTTATCTTGATCTAATGTTGGGTCTGTTGCGCAAACACCAAAAATTATAGGTTTATCTGTAACCCTAGGTATTATTTCCTGTGTGCCAAATTTCATAACCATTTCATTACTGTTTGCAAAAGGCATCATACACCCTAAGGAAGAAACACCTATTGTCCTAAATCTACCGGCATTTAACACTAGAAGCAAATCTGCTCCTCCTTCTACGGCTTGTTTTGCAGAAAGCCCCGATCCAACAGCAACTCCAATAATTGGCTTATTTTGCATTATACTGTTTTTTAATTTTTCTATAATTATCTTTCTAGAAAACATGGTAATTTCTCCTAATGAAAGTATGTATTTTTGTTTTCCACAAAAGCTCGGTCATTCCTTCTAGCAACAAATTTTATTTTTGCAAATAAAAAAACAGGAGTTTAGTCCTAAATATAGAAAGTTTACATTTTATAGCCTACTTGTATTTAAGAGGTGATTTTTTTGATAAGACAACATATCGAAGATATGGAAGAAAAAAATTTGTCACCTTTTGCGGCATTAGCTAAAAATTCAAAGGGGCGGAGTTTTCCTGAAGAACCTGACCCCATTAGAACCTGTTTTATGCGAGATAGAGACCGGGTTATTCATTCTAAGGCCTTTAGAAGATTAAAACATAAAACCCAAGTATATATTTCACCTACAAATGACCATTATCGTACCCGGTTGACCCATACTCTGGAGGTTAATCAGATTGCCAAAACTATAGGTAAGGGATTAGGACTTAATGAAGATTTGATTGAGGCCATTGCCTTAGCCCATGATGTAGGACATACTCCTTTTGCTCACACCGGTGAAGAGGTATTAAATCAACTTATCGAAGGAGGTTTCCGCCATAACGAAAACAGTGTGCGGGTTTTGACTAAGATTGAACGGGGTAACTTGGGGCGAGGGCTTAATCTCAGTCACGAGGTTTTAGATGGCGTGCTACACCATAGTGGTTTTGGGGTAAGTAAAACAAGGGCAGAAACCTTAGAAGGTCAGATTATTCGTTTAAGTGATAAAATAGCCTATGTCCAGCATGATATTGATGACAGTATCAGGGCGGGTATATTAAAGGAAGAAGATTTACCACAAAAATATTTACAAGTTTTAGGTACTACCCATAGTGCCCGAATAGCTACTTTAGTTATTGATGTCATAACCCATGTTTCAGAACAGTTAAAGGTAAATCCCGCTGTGCAAATAAATCTAAGCCCGGAGAAAGAAGAAGCCTTAAAAGGATTACGGGAATTTATGTTTGAAAATGTTTACCGGGGAAATTTTTGCAGTCAGGAAAGGGAAAGGGCAATGTTTGTAGTAGAATACTTATTTACTTATTATAAAAAACGCCCTGATAAATTGCCTGAATTTTACCGGGAAATAGCTAAGGAAGAAGGGCTTGAAAGAGGAGTTAGTGATTATATTTCCGGTATGAGTGATAACTATTGTGTCACTTTATTTAAAGATTTAGTAGTGCCCAAATCTTTTATTAATAAATAACGTTCTCGGATAATTAACCCGTGCTCAGTGTCTAGAATTGGGCTTTAGCGCCTTAAACACTATGAATTATTGTCTATGAACTATTAACTAACTTTATGTTTTTAATTGTAAATTTTGGTACATAATATAGAAGTCTAATTATATAAAAAAATTTTATTTTTGCCAAGAAAAAAATATCAGTTTTGGCAGGAAATTTTATTTTATTAGCGAATACTAGTTATCCGTTGTTATTTTTATTTGTCTACAGGAGAACTAATGAAAATATATGTTGATGCCGATGCCTGCCCGGTAAAAGATATAATAATAGAGGTTGCTAGGGAACAGCAAATACCTGTTATTATGGTTTGCAGCCTTTCTCACTATAGTGATTATAAAGAAGATGCTGAATATATTATTGTAGATAATATACCTCAGGCAGCGGATATAACAATTATGAATAAGGTAAAATCCGGGGATATTGTTGTTACCCAGGATTACGGTTTAGCTTCTCTCGTGCTTGAAAAAGGTGCTATAGCTTTACATCATTCCGGTAAAAGGTATACCAGTGAAAATATTGATCACCTTTTATTTAAACGTCATTTGGCAGTTAAAATACGTAGAGGCGGTGGTAAGATATCCGGACCAAAGACTTTTTCAAAAAAAGATAAAGAAAGTTTCAGGCAGGCTCTATTAAAGCTAGTTTTACAATTTAGGCAGGAATAAAGCAAGGGATGGCGAAATTTGTTAAGAAGTTAAGATGAGGGTGATAATATGGCAACAGGTTTTATTCCTCAAGAAATAATTGATGAGATTGCCGCCTACTCTGATATTGTAGAAATAGTTAATGAGTATGTGCCTTTGAAAAAGAGGGGAAGAAACTTTCAGGGTCTTTGTCCGTTTCATCACGAAAAAACACCTTCTTTTACTGTTTCCCCTGACAAGCAAATTTTCCGGTGTTTTGGTTGTGGTGTTGGTGGGAATATTTTTAGTTTTATTATGCAAATAGAGGGTTTAAACTTTCCGGAAGCTGTTGAAAAATTGGCCCAAAGAGCAGGGATTCCTTTACCAAAGCAGGAGATGACTGCTGCTCAGAAAGAGGAATTAAAACAAAAAGAAAGATGGTACAAAATTAATGAGTTAACAGCTCAATTTTATCATAAAATTCTACTTGATACAAAATTTGGGAAGAAAGCTCTTGACTATCTTAAAAAAAGAGGAATTACTGCTGAGATAATAGAAAAATTCCATTTGGGAGTTTCCTTACCTGATTGGGATGGCCTGATAAAATTTATGAATAAAAGAGGTGTACGTTACAAGGAATTACTCGAGTTGGGTTTAATTTTACCTAAGAATTCCGGTCGAGGATATTATGACCGTTTTCGAAACAGACTTATGTTTCCCATCTGGGATAATGCCAGTAGAGTAATTGCTTTTGGTGGCAGAGTTTTGGATGATGGAGAACCCAAATACTTAAATTCTCCTGACACTCCACTTTTTAATAAAGGTTATTATCTTTATGGATTACACCTTGCTAAAAGTTCAATTCGGAATGAAGATTTGGCTGTTATTGTTGAAGGTTATATGGATGTAATAGCTTGCCATCAATATGGTATTACCAATGTCGTAGCATCTTTAGGGACAGCTTTAACACAACAGCAGGCCAGGGCTTTAATGAGACATACCTATAATGTTGCCATAGCATATGATGCTGATATTGCCGGATCTAATGCTACTTTGAGAGGTTTGGATATACTTGGTGATTTAGGATGCCAGGTTAGAGTCGTAAATTTACCCAAGGGCTTGGATCCTGATGAATATCTTAGAAACTTTGGATCTCAAGAGTTCAGCAAGCTAGTAGCTCAGGGAGAAAATCTTATTGAATATAAATTGTCTAATGCTATGGAAAATGTTAATCATGCATCTATTGAGGGTAAAATTAAGATAATACAAAGTATTTTACCTGACCTTTACAAAATTGATAGCCCTGTAGCTAGAGAAGGTGCAGTAAAACTAATAAGCAACAAACTGGGCATAGCAGATACAAGTATTTTAAGTGAGCTTCGTAAATATAGACAGGAAAAGCAGAAATTTCCTCAAAATAAGGATAGAAATTCCGAGAAAAGAGAAAATAAAATAGTGAATCTAACAGATTTAAACAAAATTGAAGTTCAGATGTTAAAAATCCTTTTTGAACACAATAAATATTTTGCAGATGTGGAAAAAGTGGGAGGAAAAGAACTTTTTACTTCACCCTTAAATGAACTATACCAGCAAATGGTAGAAAAATTCCTGTTAAAAGGTAAAGTAATTGGTTCTGATTTAAATGAAAAAGATAGCGAACTGCTAGCTTTTGTGTTAATGAATGAATTTGATATACCAAATTCTGATAAGGTAGTAGCAGACTATATAAAAAATCTACAAATTAATAAACTAAATAAAGACTACAGTAATACTATTAAGGAATTGAGTGAAGCTGAAAAACTGGGTGATGCAGAAGGGGTTAAAAAACTCCTTTCTCACATAGAATGGATCATACAACAGAAAAAGTTATTGGCACCCTAGGGAAGGGGGGAGTAGACAGTGAAAGATCAACAATTAAAAATTGAAGGTGTTAAAGAACTTATAGAAAAAGGCAAAAAACGTGGTGCTTTAACTTACCAGGAAATTATGGATGCGCTGCAGGGTGTAGAATTATCTCCTGAGCAAATAGATGAAGTTTATGAACACCTTAGTTCAATGGGTATTGAAATTGTAGCAGATGACAATACCTTGGAGCAACTTAATGTAACAGAAACGGAAGATACCGTAGAAGACGTAGAGTTGGACTTATCTATACCAGAAGGTGTAGGAATTGATGACCCTGTTCGCATGTATTTAAAAGAAATAGGTCGTGTACCACTTCTAAGTGCTGAGGAAGAAGTTGAGCTTGCTAAACGCATGGAACAGGGAGACGAAGAGGCTAAAAGACGTTTGGCCGAAGCTAACTTGCGTCTGGTAGTAAGTATAGCTAAACGGTATGTAGGCCGGGGTATGCTATTTTTGGATTTAATTCAAGAAGGAAACCTGGGGCTAATAAAAGCAGTTGAGAAATTTGATTATCGAAAAGGTTATAAGTTTAGTACTTATGCAACCTGGTGGATAAGGCAAGCTATTACCAGGGCTATTGCCGACCAGGCTCGTACTATAAGAATTCCTGTTCATATGGTTGAAACTATCAATAAACTAATTAGAGTTTCCCGCCATTTGTTGCAGGAATTAGGTAGAGAACCTAGCCCTGATGAAATAGCTAAGGAAATGGACATTCCCGTGGAAAGAGTTAGAGAAATCATGAAAATAGCCCAAGAACCTGTTTCTCTAGAAACACCCATCGGTGAAGAAGAAGATAGCCACTTAGGCGACTTTATTGAAGATGAAGATGCACCTGCTCCGGCAGAAGCTGCTTCATATATATTATTGAAAGAACAGTTAGAGGGTGTTTTGGATACCCTTACACCCAGGGAAGAAAAAGTATTGCGCCTCCGTTTTGGATTAGATGATGGTCGCTCACGAACTCTGGAAGAAGTAGGTCAGGAATTTGGTGTTACTAGGGAACGAATTCGGCAAATAGAGGCTAAAGCTTTAAGAAAACTGCGCCATCCAAGTCGCAGCCGTAAATTAAAGGATTACCTGGATTAAAAAATATTTGTTTGGCAGAACCTTACTGTTGACACGTTCCTAGATTTTTCGTATAATAGTTTTTGTCGCAGATGGTTCTGCTTTTGGTTTTATTGTTTCTCGGGCCTATAGCTCAGCGGTAGAGCATCCGGCTCATAACCGGACGGTCCCTGGTTCAATCCCAGGTGGGCCCACCAAAATAGAAGTTGGAAGTCGGAGGTCGGAAGTTAGAATTTCTGACCTCAGATTTCCGACATTTGACATCTTTTAGGGCCCGTTGGAGAAGCGGCTTAACTCACCAGCCTTTCACGCTGGCATTCAGGGGTTCGAATCCCCTACGGGTCACCATTCAAGAAGCAAGAGGCAGGAAAGCTATTGAATTTCTTGCCTACTGCATCGTGCATCTTGCCTCATGCATGGGCGATTAGCTCAGCTGGGAGAGCACCTGCCTTACAAGCAGGGGGTCGGCAGTTCGATCCTGTCATCGCCCACCACAAGTAAAAGACCTGTTGCAATTTAAAAAACAGGTCTTTTGCTTTATGATAAATTTAATCTAAACAAATTTTTGTGTCTATTTAACCTCCTGATTAATATTATAGTAATGAAGTTTTTAAAACTTTACTAGATAGTTTAAAAAGGGAGGTTTTGTACTTGTCTGATATTAAAAGTTTAGAAAATAGGCTAAACAAAGCTATGAGTGAAATTAAAGGTATTATCGATGAAGTTGTAGAGATCAGAAAAGGCTCTCCGCACAATAAGGAACAAACTGCTAAAATTTTGGAAGGATTTTTAGCAGACTTATATCAATATTTCAAAATAGCCAGCAAAGAATCTGGTGATAACCTTATGCAGGGAATTTCCTTAATGAAAATTAAGCTGATGAGCGGACTGTAAAGTTTATGATTATTAAACCGGGGTTACCTCGGTTTTTATTTTTTCAAAATATCGGCTTAATATTTGTTAACAATTTATTTACCTGGGAACCTACTTTTTTTAGCATTAGCCTTGACAGCTCCAACTGCTAAAGCCCTTTTCCTTACACGAACTTTATTTTTCAAATTTTTTATTTCTTCATTTTTTGGTTTTACATTTGTCTCTTCGACAATATTACTGATATTAGACCTAAAATTATTTAATACATTGTTAGAAGTTTGGGAAACAGTTAATATACTTTTAGTGGTTAGTACTGCTACCCGTCTTAGCGCTTTTTTTGCTATTGGTGTTAAAGTTAGCGCTAAAAGTCCTCCAATAGCTATTAAACCTAAAAATGAGGTACTATAAAGCATTCTCATACCTGTTCTGATTCTGCTCAAAAAATAATCACCTCCAAAAAATAGTTTGTGTAGGTAATAATGAATTAATACAGAAAGAATAAAAACATGTCAAAATCAATATTGGGAAGGTCTATAAATTATTAAAAAAATTACTTTTTGTTTAGATTTGTTTTTCCGGGTAAGATAATAATATAGATTTTATAATTTTAATATTGGAGTGAAAGGTGAAATGGTAAAATTATCAAAAAGATTAAAACAAGTAGCATCCTTTGTTCCACTAGGTACCGTGGTTGCCGATATAGGTACAGACCATGCCCTTTTACCTAGCTTTCTGGTCCAGGAAAAAATTTCACCTTCTGCCATTGCTGTAGATATTAATGAAGGGCCTATAAAAGTAGCTCAAGCCCAGATTAGGAAATTACTTCTAGCAGATAAAATTTCAGTTCGCTATGGAGATGGACTTGAACCCATTAAAGTTGGAGAAGTCCAAACTGTTGTAATTGCAGGTATGGGTGGATCAACAATTACAAAAATTTTAAATAAAAGTACTCAAGTAGTTGCTAAATTACAACGTTTAATTCTTCAACCCAACTTAGCAGCTGATTTAGTACGTTCCTGGGCTGTACATAATAATTGGAAAATTATTGATGAAGAAATTATCTTTGAAGACGGTCATTTTTATGAGATAATTGTTTTAGAACCAGGGAAAATGGAACTTGAGGATGATATCTATCTGTTTTTAGGTCCCAAGCTAGTAGAGAAATACCATGTATACTTGGTAGATTATTTAAAAAACCAGAAAAAAGCTGAGCAGGAAATTTTAAAACAACTGGAGAAAAGTAATAGTAAAGAGGCTCAAGAAAAGTCAAAATCAATTAGGGAAAAGTGGAACAAGATAGGACAGGTGATAAAATGCCACTTAGATGTAGAGATATAATAAATGCACTGGAAAATCTGGCTCATCCCAAGCATGCTGAGAATTGGGATAAAATAGGGCTGCAAATAGGGGATCCTAATTCTCAAGTAAAAAAGATTATGGTAACCCTTGATGTTACCATATCTGTTGTTGAAGAAGCAATTAAGCAGGGTGTAGATTTAATAGTTGTCCACCATACACCTATGTTTAATCCTTTAACTAGTATTCGCTGGGATAAGCCCCAGGGTAAAATAATTCAATATTTAATTCAGTCTAATATAAATCTCTATTGTGCCCATACTAACCTGGATTCGGTTCAGGGTGGGGTAAGTGATATTTTAGCTCATAAATTAGGGCTTAAAAGTATTGAAGTTCTTTCACCTGGTTGGCAGGAAAAATTCATGAAAATAGTTGTCTTTGTTCCTGAAGGTTATGAAGATCAAATCCGTGCTGCTATGGGCGAAAAGGGAGCAGGCCATATTGGTAATTACTCTGATTGTACCTTCCAACTCTTCGGAACAGGAACCTTCCGTCCCTTAGAAGGTACTAACCCCTTTATAGGTCAAAAAGGACAACTGGAAAAAGTAGAAGAATATCGTATAGAAACTATAGTGCCTGAAGAAAAAGTAAGTAGAGTTTTGCAGGCAATAAAATCTGCCCACCCCTATGAAGAAGTGGCCTATGATTTATATCCTTTGGCTAATAGGGGTATATGTTCAGGACTGGGAAGAATAGGTATTTTGCCTAATGAATTAACATTAGGTGAATTAATGGATAAATTAAAAGAAATATTAAAAATCGAAGGTATACGTTTTGTAGGTAATATTGATCATAAAGTTAAAAAAGTAGCCCTATGTGGAGGTAGTGGAGCCACTTTGCTGAAAGATGCTATTAAACTTGGTGCTCATGTATTTATCACTGGAGATATAAAATATCATGAAGCCCAGGATGCTCAGAGTTTGGGTTTGGCCTTGATAGATGCTGGTCATTTTGCAACAGAACACCCTGTGGTGGAAGTGGTAGCAAATTTCTTGCGCCAATATTTTGCTCGTAATGAGATAGAAATTATTGAATCGCAAATTAATACTAATCCATTTAAGTTTTATAAAGGATAGAACACTATTTGTGCTCTATCCTTTATTTTATAGTTAATAGAATTCTATTTTTTTCAGGAGGTATTATTATGCATCTCAAAGTATTGTGGGATTTACAAGAAGTAGAACAAAGCCTAGAGAAAATTTCCAGGGAAATAAAACAAAAAGATTTAGTTATGAGTTTAAAACAAATGCAAATTGAAATTGATGAATTACAGTGTATCGTGGAAAAAGAAAGTATCGAAATTGCTGAACTGGAAAGAAGAGCAAAAAAAATTGAACGGCAATTGGAAAGCTTAGAAAGCAAAAAAAATGAGCAGGAAAATAAGTTATATAGTGGTAGCTGTAATGTACCTAAAGAATTAGAAAGTATGAAAGAGAAACTAGAAGAAACAACCAATAAAATTGTTGTATTGGAAGAAGAGCTATTGGGCTACATGGATCAGGTAGAAGATAAGGTACAGTTGGTAAATCAAGTTACCGGTGAATTAGAGGATCTAAAGAAAAAGTATTATAAAGGGGTAAAATTGTACAGGAAAAATAAGAAGGATTTTGAAGATGCTAGAAGTATTGCTGAGGAAAAGCAAAAAGAATTGAGAACTAAATTGGAAAAAAGGTTACTTTATAAATATGAAAAAGTACAGCAAGTATTTAAAAATACAGGTATAGCCAAAGTTGAAGATGGTTTATGTTCAGGGTGCCGCATCGAAGTTCCGCTAGTGCAGTTGAAAAACATTAAAGAAGGGAATAATATATATAACTGTGAATACTGTGGTAGAATATTAGTAACTTAGTGTTCCAATAGTTACCTATTGTAAATGTAAATATATAATGTTATACTAGAAATCCGGTTTGAAAAATGAATATGGCAGTTGAGTAAACTAGATGATCGCGGGCATAAGTCGCAAGGCTGTGTCTGAGGAAAGTCCGGGCTCCATAGGGCAGGGTGCTGGCTAACGGCCAGTGAGGGTAACCTCAAGGATAGTGCCACAGAAAGAAACCGCCCGACACTTAATTACTCAAGAGTAAATGCTTTTTAGTAATTAAGTGTCGGGTAAGGGTGCAACGGTGCGGTAAGAGCGCACCAGTAGCTAGGCGACTAGCTAGCTAGGTAAACCCCACCTGGAGCAAGACCTGATAGGGGGACACATGGGATGGCCCGTCCCGTCCCCGGGTAGGTCGCATGAGGTGTTAGGTAACTAACATCCCAGATAGATGATCATCCTACGACAGAACCCGGCTTATGGTTTAGTCGACTGTCGATTATTAGAGACAATGAATATTTATACAGTATTCATTGTCTTTTTAATTTTGCCTACGATAATTTTACTCTAAGACAGTTCACTTTTGGATATTGTTAATTGTTGTGCAACATTAAACGAAATCGACAATGGTATGTAACAGCAAATTCAAGAAGCAATTAGCAAGATTAAGCAATGTGAACAATGGCGGTTGGATGAAGTACAATGATACGATTTACAAGTATAAGGCACTCTACAAATTTTTATAAATTCTCTAAAGGTGGTATGATGGGTTCAAAGCAGTATTTTTGGAATATACCTAAAAATGTAACAAGTGCTTTAGACCTAGTGGAATATAGAATAAAAAACAGTCTTTTGGTGATTGCAGAATACTAAACTTGGAAGTTTAAAGTAGGTAGAAAATATCATTTTTTGTCGGGAGTCTTTATCACAATTAGGATTTATTTTTAATAATGGAAAGATACATAGAGTTACTAGGTGATAATCATGAAAATAAAAAGGTAACAAATATTATAGAGGATGTTTAATCGGTGGGGCTATTGGTGATGCTCTAGGTTGGGTTGTTGAATTTCTAAAGTTTCCTAGATTAAAAACCAGTTTGGTTTA
Source organism: Clostridia bacterium (assembly GCA_030154225.1). Classification (GTDB taxonomy): domain Bacteria; phylum Bacillota; class Peptococcia; order Peptococcales; family BICA1-8; genus JASKKI01. Next base: position 10,827 of record JASKKI010000007.1, read on the forward strand.
AAAGGAATAACAGAGTTGGTAGTTTCTAAATCATGAAAAGCAGAAATCACTGATGATACACAAATGACATTGTTCAGAGCAGAAGGAATACTCAGAGCTGAGGCAAGGCAGAAATTAAAAGGTATTTCCGACCCATTTTCTGTAGTTTATTTTGTTTGTAAACGTTAGTTTCATACCAAGGTTATCCTAAAAAGGAAGAACTAGACTGGATATATGATGGATGGTTAATTAATTAATAAGGAGCTATTCTAAAGACGTGCACCCGGGAACACTTGTTTATCATTATTTTTAAGTAAAGAACAGAAGGTTGAGCTAGTTGAATTCATAAGTAAGATAACTGATGATTTATTAATCGCATATTTGGACTAATTGACCTAAGTTAATAATATCAAATGTATTTAATTTAAGTGTAAATAATTTAAATTCTAAATAATTAAAAATTTTTTTAAAATTTTATTTTTATAAAAAAGGAATTATTTACTAAAAGGAGAATATATTAATATAAATTAACTGACTATTTCTGTAGCAAGAGATATGATAACCTAATGACCATATCATTATTTATATAAACTTATATTATCACCTGATTACCAGGTGGGGTAAAAAGAAGAAAAAGCACGCCAAATAATTATGCCAAAACACTTAGAAAGTGTAGAGCTTAGGATAAATAATGTTTTAAACAAATCTAAATACAGAAAGAGGTGGTTAATATGTTTGCTGAGCAATTTAACTAGTCCTAGTTGCACAAAGATATTCAGAATATTTAATTATCTATAAAAGTAAAAAGTGCATCATCCAGGACCAACGTTTATTGAATGTGGTTCTAATTATACAAAGTCCTTTAACTATAGCAATAAAATTGCAAAAGAGATATGATGACCATGTGATATGAATTAGAGCAACAAATTCGAAAGAAGTGAGGTACTTAATATTCAGATAATCAATTATAAAAAAATAATAACAAGGAAAGGGGTTGATATTTTGAGTAAGTTTAATTTCATTATTAATAAAAAATGGTGTAAAACCTGTAAAATTTGTGTGGATTTTTGTCCCAAGAATGTTCTTTTTCTTGATGAAAATAATAAGGTTGAAGTTAGAAATATTGATGATTGTACAGGATGTATGATGTGTGAATATAGATGCCCTGATTATGCAATAAAAGTGGAGGTGAATGAATAGTGGGAAAAAAACAAGTAAAATTAATGCAAGGGAACGAAGCTTGTGCAGAAGCAGCAATTGTTGCTGGAGCAAGATTTTTCGCCGGTTACCCAATTACTCCCGCTACGGAGATTGCTGAAACATTAGCAAAGTTACTTCCTCAAAATGGAGGTACATTTATTCAAATGGAAGATGAAATAGCAAGTATGGCGGCAGTAATAGGGGCTTCCATCGGTGGAGTTAAAAGTATGACTGCTACTAGTGGGCCAGGATTTACTCTTAAACAAGAAAACTTAGGATATGCAGCTATGATTGAAATTCCTTGTGTTATCGTTAATGTTCAAAGAGGCGGACCTAGTACAGGGCTACCTACTTTACCCGCACAAATGGATGTTATGCAGGCTAGATGGGGTACTCATGGAGATCACCCAATTGTTGTTCTGAGCCCATCAACCGTATATGAATTTTACATATTAACAATAAAGGCTTTTAATTTTGCAGAAATGTTAAGGACTCCAGTAATAATTCTTTCTGATGCTATCGTAGGCCATCTTAGAGAAAAAGTGGTTTTACCTGATCCATCGGAAATTGAAATAGTAAATAGGAAAAAAACGGATGTCTCGCCTGAAAAATTTTTACCATTTAAAGCTGATGAAGATGGAGTGCCACCTTTTGCAAATTATGGGGAAGGTTACAGGTATCATATGACTAGTAATAACCATGACGAATCAGGAGCTCCAGCAACCAATAACCATAAAGTAGCTGATGCCCTTTTACGTCGTTTACATAATAAAGTTGAAAAGAGACGTTCTGAGATAATTATAACAGACGAGATAATGATGGATGATGCTGAAGTTGCTGTATTTGCTTATGGGTGTACAGCTAGATCTGCATTTAGTGCTGTTGAAATTACAAGAGAACAAGGTATTAAGTTAGGTCTAATTAAAACCCAAACATTATGGCCATTCCCTTATGAGGCTATTAAAAAGTATGCAAATCAAGTAAAAGCAATTATTGTACCTGAAATGAATATGGGCCAATTGGTTGGAGAGGTTGAAAGAGTGGCCTGTAAAGATACAAAAGTTACTCCTTTAAATAAATTTGATGGAAGAATGATTACTCCTGAAGAGATTATTAGTACTGTAAAAGAGGTGATATGAAGTGGCTGTACATGTTCAGGAATATCTAAGATTAGATAAAATGCCTCATATATGGTGCCCGGGATGTGGTACTGGTATAGTAGACGGTGCTTTGGTAAGAGCCATTGGTAATTTGGGATATAACCGTGATAATGTAATGGTTATTACCGGTATTGGATGTTCTGCCCGATCCAATGCTATTCTCGATTTTAATACTTTTCAAACTACCCATGGTAGAGCTTTAAGTTTTGCAACTGGATTTAAGTTAGCTCGCCCTGAAATGAAAGTAATAGTAATTACCGGAGATGGTGACGGATCTGGAATTGGAGGAAATCACCTAATACATACAGCGAGAAGAAATATTGATATAACTACTATTTTAATTAATAACAGTATTTATGGTATGACCGGCGGACAATACTCACCTTTGACCCCAACCGGTAGTTTTGCAACCACGGCTCCTTATGGTACGGTCGAAGATACCTTTGATGTATGTAAGCTGGTTGAGGCAGCCGGTGCTACTTATGTCGCCAGATCTACTGCCTATCATGTTACCTTATTAGAACAGTTAATTACTAGTGCATTAGAACATAAAGGGTTTTCTTTTGTAGAAGCTATTACCCAATGTCCAATAGGTTATGGGCGTAGAAATAAAATGAAAACACCTACGGAAATGTTAAAGTGGCAAAAGGACCACGCTGTTAATATAAAAGCTGCCTCTCGTCTAAGTGAAGAACAACTTGAAGGTAAATTTTTAATTGGTGAATTTGTTGTTAAAAATAAAGCAGAATATACAGAAAAATATAACAAACTTAAAGAAGAAGCAAAAAAAGAGGGGGATTTTAATGGAAAGATATGAAATTGTTATCAGCGGTTTTGGAGGACAGGGTGTAGTTTTAGGAGGTATTATTCTAGCTGAGGCTGCAGCAATTTATGAGGATAAAAATGCAACTCACAATCAGTCATATGGACCAGAGGCTAGGGGCGGGGCTAGTAAATCTGAAGTTATTATTAGTGACAAAACAGTTCATTATCCTGAAATAGAAAAACCTGATATATTAGTTGCATTAACTCAAGAAGCGGTAAATAAGTTTGCTTCTAACTTAAAGGAAAGCAGTATTGTATTAGCAGACTCAAGTATTAAGGAAATAAATGTTGCAAACCAAGTAAAGGTTTATTCATTACCAATTATTGAAACAGCAGCAATAGAAGTAGGGAGTGAGCTGGTAACTAATATGGTAACTCTAGGTGCATTAGCTGCTATAACAAAAGTAGTTAGTAAAGAAGCATTGGAAAAATCAATGTTATCAAGGATACCTAAAGGTACAGAAGAACTTAACTTAAAAGCTTTAGCAAAAGGATTTGAAATCGGAGAGCAGGTGATTTAAGTTGAAGCTTCTGGAACATCAAGGCAAACAGTTTCTTAGTAGTTGGGATATTCCTGTTCCCAGGGGAATTGTTGTTAAAACTAAAGAGAAAGCTAAGGAAGCATTTCATGAATTCAATGGGAAAGCTGTTTTAAAAATACAGGTGCCAGTTGGTGGTAGAGGAAAAGCTGGTGGAGTTAAACTAGTAAATAGCATTAATGATATTGATGAATTTTTTGCAAAGTGGCAGGGCCGAGATTTTAAAAGTTTTCCTGTTGAAACCTTTTTAATTGAAGAAATACTAAATATTAAATCCGAAATGTATATAAGTATTGCTCTAAATCCGAAAGCTGGTGGCTTAATATTCATATTTTCCCGAGAAGGCGGGGTAGACATAGAGGAAGTAGCTGAAAAAACGCCTGAAAAAGTATTGAAACTTAATTTAAAACCTACTGAAGAATATAAAGAATATTATTTTAGAAAAGAATTACGGAAATTTGGTTTAAAAGGTAAGATACTAACTAAATTATCTAGATTAGCTGAAAAACTATATCTCAATTTTAAAAAGAATGATCTAATGCTTGTTGAAATTAATCCCCTTGTAATAGTGGAAAAAGGCGAAATCTTTGCTGCTGATAGTAAAATCGAAGTTGATGATAGTGGAATATTTAGACATAAACAATTTCAAGAATTTAGAGAGTTGGAATATATAACAGAGCTTGAAAAGGAAGCTCAAGATATTGGAGTTACTTATGTAAAATTAGATGGTGATATTGGTATTATTGCTAGTGGTGCTGGCTTAGCTATGGAGACAATTGATTTAGTTAATGCTGCTGGGTACAAATCTGCCAACTTTTTAGAAACAGGTGGAGGTATAACAAAAGAATTAATTCATAGATCAGTACATTTGGTAACCAAAGATAAAAATGTTCGAGCAGTAATAGTAAGTCTATATGGTGGAGTAAATCCTCTAGTTGAAGCTGCTAAAGGCCTGGTTAGTGGTAAACAAAGTCTGGATAGAGATGTTTTAATAATTGCCAAAGCACTTGGAAATCAGCAGGAGGAATGTTGGAAAATTTTAGAAGAAGCTGGTATCCCAATCTTAAAAAATCATCGTTCGGAAGATATAGTTGAAGTCTTGAAGCAAAGGTTGGAGGTGGCTAGCTAATGAGTATTTTATTAACCAATGATACAAGAGCGATTATCCAGGGCATTACAGGGCGAATTGGAAGTATTCAAGCCATGTGGATGAAGAAGTATGGTACTAATATTGTGGCAGGTGTAACCCCTGGTAATGGTGGGACCGAAGTAGAGAGAATTCCTGTTTATGATGATGTTTTTGAAACTGTTGAAAAACATCAGGCAAATGCTTCAGTAATTTTTGTACCTGCTCCCTTTGCTAAAGATGCTGTTTTAGAAGCCATAGATGCAGGAATAAAACTAATTGTATGTGTTCCTGAACATATACCCGTTAATGATACATTAATTATGCGAAGTAAAGCTCAAGAAAAAGGTGTAATTTTAATAGGGCCTAATACACCAGGAATTATAAGTCCTGGTATCGGTAAATTAGGTATTATGCCCGCCAACATGTTTAACAAGGGCCGTATAGGGCTTCTTTCTAGAAGTGGTACTTTGTCCTATGAGGTTGCAGGTTATATTAATGCAGCGGGTTATGGTCAAAGTACTATGATAGGTATTGGTGGTGACCCTATCCGAGGTGCAGATATTTCGGTATATCTTCAGCAGTTTGATGAAGATCCTGATACAGACATAGTTGTATTAGTTGGGGAAATAGGAGGAAGTGTTGAAGAAGATGCAGCTAATTATGCTAAGAACATGAAAAAGCCTGTTATTGCATTTATAGCTGGGAAAAATGCACCAGAAGGTAAAAAAATGGGGCATGCAGGTGCCATTATTGATGGTAAACAGGGTACTGTTGAATCCAAGGTAAAAGCACTTAAAGAAGCAGGAGTAATAGTTGCTGACAGAATAGCAGAAATTCCTGAACTCATAAATAAGCTTTATGAAAATCAAAATATTTCTGAAATCGCCTCGGCAAAGGAGTGACTTTAATGAAACCTAAGGTTTTACTTGTTCAAGAAATTCATGAAGCCGGTGTTGACCTATTAAAGCAAGAAGTAGAGGTAATTATGCCTAAAAGTACAAAGCCGGAAGATATTAAAGCAGCAATAAAAGAATGTGCAGGTGTTATTGTTAGAAATCAAAAATTAACAAAAGATATTATTGAAGCTGCTCCTAATCTAAAAGTAATTGGTAGACATGGTGCCGGTTTTGATAATATTGATCTTCAAGCTGCGGCAGATAAAGGTTTGCCTGTTGTATATGCACCTGGTAGCAATAATATTTCTGTTGCTGAAGGGGCAGTTGGCTTAATGCTTGCTTTAGCTAAAAAAATTCCGGAAGCTGATAATAAGTTAAAAAAGGAAAATGATTTTCAATTTAGGGTTAGAGTACGTACCTTAGAACTTAATCAAAAAACTCTTGGTTTAATCGGTTTTGGGCAGATTGCCAGACATGTTTGTCAGATTTGTAAATTTGGATTTAATATGAATGTTATTACTTATGATAAATTTATTTCACCGGAAATCCCTAAAGAATATGGAGTTAAGTTGGTAGATGATTTAGATGTTTTGCTGTCTCAATCTGATTTTGTAAGTCTACATGTACCTTCTACTCCTGAAACTTTTCAATTAATTAATCAAGAAACGTTAAAGAAAATGAAGAAGACTGCTTTTTTTATTAATACAGCACGTGGTCCTGTAGTTGATGAAAAAGCTTTAATTAAAGCATTAACTCAAAAAGAAATAGCAGGAGCAGGATTGGATGTATTCGATCCTGAACCACCTAATGCCGATAATCCATTGTTTACTATGAATAATGTCGTATTAAGTCCTCATATGTGTGCTCATACAGATGAAGGTCTAAAGCGTATGGCGGTAATGGTTGTTCATGGAGTATTGGATGTATTAAATGACAGATCACCTCAATATGTAGCAAATAAACACTTGCTTTAACAAAACCTGAGCAATTTAGTTACAACTTCTTAAATAATAGTTTAAAATGTATTTAAAGTATGCAGTACTTGACTGATTTTGCAAAGAAGGGAAGAGTTAGAGTGAAAATAAAGCGAAACAAACTGTATGAAGAAGTTGTAAATCGAATTGTTGAGGACATAAAGCAAGGTGAAATGCAGGTTGGTGAGAAGTTACCCTCGGAAAAGGAATTAGCGAAAAACTTTGGGGTAAGTAGAATGGCAATTAGAGAAGCACTCAGTGTATTAGAAACAGCCGGAGTAGTTGAAGTGAAACATGGACTGGGAATATTTATTAAAGATATCAATGAAGAATTAATTAACCCCATTACTCAATCTTTATTATGTGAAAAAGATAGTTTGCTTAATATTTTAGAACTACGAAGAGGTTTAGAAACTGAGGGTGCTTACCTAGCAGCTTTTAGGGCAACTGCAGAAGATATTAAAGAGCTTGAAGAAATATTAGAAGATATGGATGCAGATGTTAGAAAAGGTGGAAGTGCAGTTGATGAGGACTATAAATTCCATACTACCTTAATTCAAGCTACTGGTAACCCTATCTATATTAAGGTATTTAATACAATTACTAATATATTTTATGACGGTTTAAAAACAAGTCATAGTATTATCCAAAAAAGAAGATCCCGATTGGTTGTATATAATGAACACAAAGTGATTTTGGATCATATAAAAAATAGGCAGCCTGAAGAAGCTAGAGAAGCGATGAGGGTGCATTTGAAAAATGTAGAATATAATCTGCGGAAGCTAATTTAGTGAGAACCCTCTCTTTAATACAAAAGGGGGATATCGACTATGGAATTATCAAAATTTTATAAAATAAGACAGATATTTGATGACCAGCATATAAAAGAGGTTGATAAAGAATTAAATTCTTGTTTAAAGGAAGTAAAGGTTGAAGAAATATTTTCTCCCGGTGAAAAAGTTGCAATTGCAGTTGGTAGTAGAGGGATAGCTAATATAACTTTACTAGTAAAAACTTTAGTAGAAAGATTAAAAGAACTTGGAGTAGATCCTTTTATTATTCCGGCTATGGGATCTCATGGTGGAGCTACAGCTTTAGGTCAGTTAGAAGTATTAAATAAACTTGGTATAAGTGAAGAAAAGATGGGTGCTCCTATAATTTCTGACATGGAAGTTGTTAAATTAGGAAAAACACCTAGTGGTGCTTTTGTATATATGGACAAAACTGCTTGGTCTGCTGATGCAGTAATTGTTATTAATAGGATTAAGCCCCATACTAGGTTTAAAGCAGCTAACGAAAGTGGCTTAATGAAAATGGTTGCAGTGGGTTTAGGAAAAGAAAAGGGTTGTACAGAGTTGCATAAAAATGGATTATATCCCAATGTTGTGGAAGCTGCCCGTATAGCCCTTAACAAATCCCCAATTCGTTTAGGAATTGGTATTGTGGAAAATGCTTATGATCAAACATTTAAAATAGCCGCTGTCAGAAAAGAAAACTTTGAAGCTGTTGACGCCGAACTATTAAAGTTAGCCAAAGCAAAAATGCCTTCTTTACCTGTAGATGATATTGATTTATTGGTAGTAAAAGAAATAGGCAAAAACATTAGTGGTACTGGCATGGATGTAAATATTTTAGGAAGAGTTAAGCAGCCAATATTAAATGAATATGAAATTCCACGGATAAAAAGTATTGCAGCAATGGACTTAACACCTGAGACAAATGGTAATGCACTAGGTATGGGTTTAGCTGATGTAATAACTAAAAAATTTGCTGATAAAATTGATTTTAAAGCTACATATGCTAATGTAATAGCTGCTGGGTTTCTTAGTAGAGGAAGAATGCCTGTGGTACAAGATAATGATAGAGAGGCAATAATGACTGCATTAAAATGTATTGAAAGATTAGAGCCGCTTAATGCCCGTATAGTATTTATAAAAAACACATTAGAGTTGGAGTACTTAACAGTATCTGAAACTATTTATAATGAATTAAATAAGAAGTCAACAATTGAGGTTGTTCAAGAGTATCTAGATTTGACATTTGATGCAAAGGGAAATTTAGAAAAAGGGTGGTGGTAAAACAAATAAATATCTGAAAATTTAAAATTTTAAAATTTATTTTGAAAGGGGTTAGAAAAAATGAGAAAATTAGTTGTTTTGGTACTTGTTGTAAGTTTGCTTTTTAGTTTAACTGCATGCTCATCACAACAGCCCGCAAAAGAAGCTCAGAAAGAAGAAGCTGCTCCCCAAAAAGAAGAAAAAAAATGGCCAATAGATGGGAAAGAAATTAGGATTATTGTTGTTTACAAAGAAGGTGGGGCAAGTCATAGAAGTGCCATGCTTCTAAAAAAATTTATTGATCAGAAAAAGTTATTAAGCGAACCTGTAGTAGTGGTTGCTATGCCTGGTGCTAATACAGTTTTAGGTCAAGAGGAAGTCCTTAAAGCCAAACCGGATGGTCATACAATTTTATTACATCATAATGCCATGGTTAATGCTGCTGCTTTAGGTAAATATGATTTTAATTATGATGATTTTAAGCAAGTAGCCCAGGTTTGGAAATCTCCTATAATTTTAGCTGCTAAAAAAGATGCACCTTATGATAACTTTGCAGAGCTTTTAGCTTATATTAAAGAACATCCCGGTGAAGTAAAATGGGCTTGGTCCCACTTAGGTGGAAATACTCATTTCAACTCCTATCTAATCTTTGATAAAGCTGGAATAGATCCTGATAAAGATATTCAGCCTATTGTAACATCTGGTGGAGCTCAAAGTGCCCAATATCTTGCCGGCGGCATGTGTGATGTTGCTTTAGAACTTCCATCTAGTTTTGCTGAGTATGTTAAAGCAGGTGAATTTAAAGTTTTAGGTCAAAGTGGTGCTACAGAACAGCCTATGTTCGGGAAAACTATTTTACCATTTAAAGAACAAGGTGCTGATTACGCATATGAATTAAGAATGCTTTTACATGCACCTAAGGATACACCAGATTGGATAATAGATGAATGGAACAAAGTACTAAAAGAAGTAGTTAATGACCCTGAATATATTGAAGTAAATGAAAAAGAAATGAATACTGTTGAATTTTTAGCTGGTGAAGAAGCAACAAAAGCCTTTGCTCAAGAAGCTATAAATGCAGAATATATAGCAGAAAAAATCAAGAAAGCAATGGCAGAAGCAGCAGCTAAATAATAAACAGAATATTTTAATTATATAGATATTAGCTGGTCCCAACATGAATTTATTTACTCAATTACTAAACACTAACCCCCTAATTAGTTGGGGCCAGCCATCAATTTTTAGAACTTAAAATATTTAGTTTAAAGGGGGATTTATTGATGACCAAAGCAGAAAAAGTATTTTTAATATTTTTAGCAATATTAGGTATTGCTTTTTTGATGCAAGTTAATACTTTGCCTGCTGTACCCTATCAGCCCGTAGGTCCAGCAGGGTTTGCTAAATCCATTCTTTTGCTCTTAGCTATTGGATTAGTATGGGAGGTTATGGCTGCAAGGAAAAAAAATGTAAAGAAAGATGAAAAACTAATACCACCTGGTATCGGTAAATGGATTTTTGTCACTTTTGTCATGATTTTCTTATATTGTGCTTTATTCCAAGTATTAGGGTATTTTACAACGGGTTTTTTAGTCCTTGTTATATATATGCATTTTTTATACTATGCTCAGGTTGAAAAATTAAAGTTGAAAGATTCTTTAAAACTTATAGCTATTAGTTTGATTTCTATTGGTTGTATCTATGTTGTTTTTGGAATGATGTTTGAATTATGGTTGCCAACAGGAATATTTATTTAAAAATTTGCCCTGACAGGAGGCCTGAGTTATGGATATTTTTTCACCACAAGTAATCGCGTCAATTGTTTCCCTTAAAGGGATATTATTGATTACAGGCGGAGTTATGTTAGGATTGGTTTTTGGAGCTATACCTGGCCTTACAGCAACTCTAGGTATTGCCTTAGCCATTCCCATTACTTTTATATTAAGCCCATTGGAAGCAATGGCAACACTGGGTGGAATATTTATTGGCGGAATATCTGGTGGCTTAGTTTCTGCAACTTTAATAAATATGCCTGGTACTCCTTCGTCTATTTGTACTACTTTTGATGCTGCACCTTTAGCACAAAAAGGAAGAGCATCTGAGGCTTTAAGTATTGGTGTTTTTTCCAGTTTCATTGGTGGAATTTTTAGCTGGATAGTTTTAGTGACGGTTTCTCCACAGCTAGCAAAAATTGCTATTCAGTTTGGACCTTATGAATATTTTTGGTTAGCGGTTTTAGGTATTAGTGTCATCATAGGGTTAGGAGGAGATGCTCCATCTAAGGCATTTGTGGCCGCAGTTATAGGGTTATTGATTTCAATGATAGGTGTTGACCCTGTTGACGGTTTAGAAAGATTTACTTTCGGGCTAGGACCACTTAGATCTGGGTTTAGCTTAATTCCTACTATGGTGGGCTTATTTGTTGTTTCCGAAGTTCTACTTGGAATTGAAGATATAAAGAAAAAGTATGTACTTGCTGATCAGAAAATAAAAAAATTAAGTATAAAAAGTGTTTTAGTTAATTATAAAGAGTCTATTGCAAATTGGCTAAGGTCTTCGGTAATTGGTACGTTTTTAGGGATTCTTCCTGGAGTTGGTGGGGCAATTGCAAATTTTATCTGTTATGACATAGCTAAGAAGTTTTCTAAAAATCCACAAAATTTTGGTAAAGGTGAACCGCAAGGAATCATAGCTTCAGAAACCGGAAATAATGCTACAACTGGCGGTGCTTTAGTGCCAATGCTTACTTTAGGAATACCAGGGGATTCTGTTACTGCAGTTATGTTAGGAGCATTACTTCTACATGGTGTAAGACCTGGGCCAATGCTCTTTCAGGTAAATAAAAGTTTTGTGTCAGGTTTCTTTTTAGCTGTCTTGATTGCCAATGTTATAATGCTCTTTTTAATGTTTGGCGGCGGCATAAGATTTTTTATTAAAGCTCTAACGATTCCTAGATGGTTTTTATTTCCGTTAGTATTAGTAATGATTGTGGCTGGAAGTTGGACATTACAATATAGTACTTTTGATGTATGGTCTGCTCTGTTCTTAGGATTTATGGGCTACTTTTTAAGAAAACTAAAATACCCTATGGCTCCTATGGTTTTAGGAGTAATTTTGGCTCCTATTATGGAAGAGAATTTTCGAAGAGCTATGGTTCATAGTCAAGGTGCCCTAATGCCATTTTTTACAAGACCTTACTCTGCTATCATAGTTGTTGCTATTTTCCTATCTATATTTACTTCATTATGGTTTGCTAAAAAACAATTTAAAACTGGAACTGATGAACTTATAAATGAGAATAATTCTACTACCGAAACTATTTAAGGATGGAAAGTGTTGGGGAGGTAGGTTTAATGGAATTTAAAAAATCAAATGATATTATTTAATTAATTTACAAGACAATGTAGCAACTGCTACAACTGATCTAGGGTGTGGAAAAATATTGGATATTTCAATAAAGGGAAAAATCAACTCTATTAAACTTCAAAACAATATACCTCGGGGTCATAAAATTGCATTAATAGATTTGCAAGCAGGTACTAAAGTAATAAAATATGGAGAAATAATTGGTGAGGTATCTCAAAATATAAAAGCCGGGGAACATGTTCATACCCATAATCTAAAAAGTTTGCGCGGTGGAGTTTAAGGACTGGAGGGTTTAAATGAAGTCATATTTACGTAGTAATTTAATGATTAAATCTTTAGACCGTGCTGGTATAAGAGCTCACTTAAAAGCTATAGGTCTAATTGAAGAAGAATTGTCAAGACCTTTTATAGGTGTAGTAAATTCTTGTAATGAAATGCATCCAGGCCATAAACATCTGCAAGAAATAGCAAAAGAAGTGAAAAATGGTATAAGATTAAAAGGTGGTGTACCTTTTGAGTTTAATACAATTTCCATATGTGATGGAATAACTCAAGGACACGCCGGTATGTGTTATGTTTTACCCAGTAGAGAGATAATTGTTGACTCAATAGAAGTTGTTGTAGAAGCTCAACAGCTTGATGGGCTTGTGTTCATTGCATCATGTGACAAGATTGTTCCGGCAATGCTTATGGCCTTAGGACGACTAGATCTTCCATCATTAGTGGTAACCGGTGGTACTATGTTACCGGGAAAATTTGTAGAAAGAGATCTGAGTATTTATGAGATTAGAGAAGCTGTTGCCAAAGTAAAATTGAATAAAATGACTGAACAAGAATTAAAGGAAATGGAAAATGCTATCTGTCCTTCGGTAGGTTCTTGTTCAATGATGGGTACAGCAAACACTATGTCTTGTATAGCAGAAATTTTAGGCTTAACATTACCTGGGTCTTCAACTACTCCCGCTGTTTATTCTCGTAAGCTTAGAGAAGCCAAAAAAAGTGGTATGCTTGTAATGGATTTAGTGGAAAAAGGTATAAAACCTTCTAACTTTATAACTGAGAAGTCCTTTACTAATGCAATTACTGTTGGAATGGCTATCGGAGGCTCAACAAATATGCTTCTACATCTACCTGCTACTGCTTTAGAGTTTGGCTTTGAAATTAAACCGGAAGAATTTGAAAAAATAAGCAAAAGAACTCCCCATTTAGTTAATGTAAAACCATCAGGTAAATATACTTTGTTTGATTTTGATTTAGCTGGTGGAATACCAGCTGTAATAAAAGAGTTAGGAAGTAACTACCTAACTCTTGACTGTTGGACCGTTAATGGTAAAACATGGGGAGAAAATATTGAAAATTATGCAATTAAAAATAGAAATGTAATAACTAGTATTAATAATCCACTACATAAAGAAGGTAGTTTAGCTATTTTAAAGGGTAATTTGGCTCCGGAAGGGGCAGTAGTTAAGCAAGCAGCTGTAGAACCTGATATGCATTTTCATACTGGTTCAGCCCGTGTATTCAATTCCCAAGAGGAAGCCATTGAGGCTATGTTAGGGGGAAAAATAAGAAAAGGAGATATAATAGTTATTCGTTATGAAGGTCCTAAAGGGGGGCCGGGTATGAGAGAAATGTTGGCTGCTACATCAGTTTTAGTTGGATTAGGTCTTGGTACTAGTACTGCTCTGATAACTGATGGGCGGTTCTCTGGAGCTACACGTGGACCTTGTATAGGGCATGTTTCTCCAGAAGCAGCTGTGGGTGGTCCGATAGCATTATTAGAAGAGGGCGATTTAATTACAATTGATATATTAAATAGATTATTAGAAGTTCATCTTTCCGGAGAAGAAATGGAAAAACGTAAAAAGAATTGGAAACTGCCCCTTAAAAAAATATCCAGTAAATATCTACATAGATATAGTAAACTAGTAGATTCGGCTTGGAAAGGTGCCATACTAAAGGAGGACTTTTAATAAGGAGGCATAGTATGGATAAAATTATGGGTTATATGCGGCCAAACGGTAAAATAGGTATTCGCAATCATGTTCTAATAATTCCTAGTGTTGGGTGTGCAGCTCATGTTTCAGATAGTATTTCCCGAGAAGTACCTGGTTCTATATATTTAGATAACCAATATGGATGTGGCCAAATTGGAAAAGATTTAAAGCAAAGCTTTCGTACACTTGCTGGGTTGGGTAGTAATCCAAATGTAGCAGCTGTTTTGGTAGTAGGCTTAGGATGTGAGGCACTGCGACCCGAAGAATTAGTAATGGAAATAGCAAAATCCGGTAAACCTGTAGAAATGTTATTAATACAAGAATCAGGAGGAACTACTAAGACAATAAAAAAAGGAGTACAAATAGCCAGAAATATGGTAGAAGAGGCCAGTAAAATTAAATCAGAGCTTTATTCAATAGAAAATATTGTTTTAGGCTTAGAATGTGGTGGTTCTGATACTACTTCTGGTTTAGCAGCTAATCCTGCTTTGGGTTATGCAGCTGATTTACTGATCAAACAGGGAGGTAAAGTTATTCTTTCAGAAACTCCTGAAATGATAGGTGCTGAGCATATTTTGGCAAAACGTGCTATAAGTTCAACTATTGCTGACAAGTTATTAAAAGTAGTTAAAGCTTTTGAACAAAAAGCAATTGATGAAGGAGAAAATATTAGAGAGACACAACCTTCCCCGGGCAATAAAGCAGGGGGGCTTACGACCATTGAAGAAAAATCTTTAGGTTGCGTATATAAAGCAGGTACTAGCAATATTAATGATGTAGTGGATTATGCTGAACCTATTAAAGAAAAGGGCTTGACTGTAATGAATACTCCTGGCCAAGATGTGCAATCTATGATCGGAATGTTGGCAGGTGGAGCACAAATAATTGCGTTTACTACTGGAAGAGGTAACCCTTGTGGTACCCCAATAGCACCAGTTATAAAAATAACCGGTAACCTACAGACTTATAAAAAAATGAAAGAAAATTTTGATGTTTATGTCGGAGATTTAATAGAAAGTGATAGTTCAATGGAAATTGAAGGCTTAAAAATTTACAATAAAATATTAGATGCTTGTAATGGGAAAGAAACCATATCTGAAAAGTTAGGACATAGGGAGTTTGCTATGTGGCGGATAGGTACAACATACTAATTTTAATTAATTGAGGTGAATCAGGTGAAGCTACCTAAAATTTTTAAAATACGGCAGAATTTGCCCAGACCTAAGTTAGATAACCCTATTTCAAAAGTAGCTGAAGAATTAGAAAAACTAAATTTAAAAGAAAAATTAAATAATGAAAAGGTTATAGCTATAACAGGAGGTAGCAGGGGTATTGCTAATATTGATTTGATTTATAAAGAAATTGCCAGTTTTATAAAGGAAAAAGGTGGTAAACCAATTATCATTTCTGCAATGGGTAGTCACGGAGGGGGAACACCGGAAGGTCAAAGGGAAGTTTTAGCACACCTAGGTGTAACCGAAGATAAAATAGGATGTCCTGTTATTGCATCATCCGAGGTTGAAGTTTTAGGAAAAACTCCTACTCATGGTATTCCTGTTTATTGTGCTAAAGAAGCCATTGCCGCAGATGGAATAATAGTGGTTAATAGAGTTAAGGCACACACGGCCTTTAGGGCTCCAAGAGAGTCAGGTCTTTTAAAAATGTTAGGAATTGGCCTAGGCAGGGCTCCGGGTGCAGATGCTATTCATTCCCGGGGTACTGATGAGATCGGAGATATAATTTTGGAATTGTCACGAGTGGTCAGAGAAAAAGTTAGTGTAATTGCCGGTTTGGCTATAGTGGAAAATGGTTATGAAGAAACTGCAGTTATTGAAGGACTATATCCCGAGGATTTTGAAGAAGGAGAAGCAAGATTATTAAAATATGCTAAAGAATTAATGCCTAGTGTTCCTTTTGATGAACTTGATCTTTTAATAGTAAATGAAATGGGTAAAAATTATAGTGGAACTGGTATGGATACCAATGTTATTGGAAGATGGCGAATTCATGGTGTGGAAGAACCGGAAAGACCTAATTTTAAAAGAATTGCTGTTTTAGATCTTACCGATGCATCCCATGGAAATGCCAATGGTATTGGTTTGGCCGACTTTACTACCAAACGTCTATTTGAAAAGGTCAATTTTAAATCTACATATCTAAATTGTTTAACAACAGGTTTTACTCTAAGAGGAATGATTCCGATTGTTTTGAATTCTGATAAAGAAGTCATTGAAACTTCTTTAAAAACTCTCTACCTTGAAAAACCGGAAAAAGCAAAAATTGCATGGATAAAAAATACTTTGTTTTTGGATAAAATGTATTGTTCTGAAAGTTTACTTCCTTTTGTAGAAGCTAATCCAAACTTAGAAATTGTTGAAGGCTTAATGGATTTTCCTTTTGATGGGGAGAACAATTTAATAAGGGAGAATTTAGGAAATGGATAAAAAAATTATTAACCAGGTAATAAATATTGTTGGCCCTGAAAATGTGCTAACAGATAATGAAGAAAGAATTTGTTATTCTTATGACGGCACTTTTAAGAGGGGGATTCCGGATATCGTTGTTTTCCCAGGAAATACCCAAGAGGTTGTATCCATAATTAAGTTAGCAAATTCTGAAAAAATACCGGTTTTCCCCCGGGGAGCCGGTACAGGTTTAAGTGGTGGATCCATTCCTCAAGCAAATGGGATAGCTTTAGTTATGACAAAAATGAATAAAATAAAAGAAATTAATGAAAATGATCTATTAGCAGTAGTGGAGCCTGGAGTTATTACAGGTCATCTTCATCAGGAAGTAGAAAAATTAAATTTATTTTACCCACCTGATCCAGCCAGTTTGAAAACTTGTACTATGGGAGGAAATATTGCCGAAAATGCAGGAGGACCTCGGGCCTTTAAATATGGAGTAACTCGTGATTATGTATTGGGGCTGGAGGTAGTTACTCCAACAGGAAAAGTAATGCGTACAGGTGGTAGAACGGTTAAAAATGTGACAGGTTATGATCTAACACGACTTCTAACTGGTAGTGAAGGTACTCTAGGAGTAATAACTGAAATAACTGTTAGATTAATCCCAAAACCCAAATATAAGAAAACTGCATTAGTAATATTTGATAATTTAGACGATGCTGCAAAGACTGTAACAGTCGTTATTTCTGAAGGAGTTATACCAGCTACATTGGAACTAATGGATAGGATTACTATAGCATGTGTAGAAAAAAATACTAAATTAGGGTTGCCTTTAGATGCAGAAGCTATTTTATTAATGGAAGTTGATGGATCTGATGCACAAACAACTGAAGAGATAAATATTATCCAAAATATTTGCAAGAAAAATAACTGCCGAAGAATAGAGGTGGCTTCTACTTTTGAAGAACGGGAAAAACTTTGGAAAGCTAGAAGAGCAGTATCTTCAGCTATAGTACAGTTGAAACCTACAAAAATTTCTGAAGATGCAACAGTACCTAGGAGTAAAATTCCTGAGATGATTAGACGTTTAAGAGAGATAGCTACTAAGTATAATTTAAATTTACCTGTTTTTGGTCATGCTGGTGATGGAAACCTGCATCCAAATATTATAGCTGATAAAAGCGATAAAGAAGAGATGGAAAGAGTAGAAAAGGCTGTTAGTGAAATATTTGAGGCAGCATTGGAATTAGGTGGTACATTATCTGGTGAACACGGTGTTGGAATAATGAAAAAACCATATTTAGAATGGGAATTGGGTGAAGTTGGCTTAGAGTATTTAAAAACAATTAAAAAAGCAGTTGACCCTAATAATATTTTAAATCCCGGAAAGATATTTTAGGTGATTACAATGCTAGAAAAACAATATAGAGAAATGTTAAATAAATGTAGCCGTTGTGGAGGATGTCAAGCTCATTGTCCTCTTTACACAGAAACAGGCAGAGAACCTTATGTTGCTCGAGGTAAAGTAGAACTTATTGAAAATTTACAAGGTGGTAATTTGGAGTGGAATGATAGATTAGCAGAAATTTTTTCCACTTGCTTACTATGTGGTTCTTGTAGTGAGAACTGTCCAAATGGAGTAGAAGTTGATAAAATGGTTCGTGCTGCTAGAAAAGATTTAGTTGCTGCTCGTGGATTACCTATTATAAAGAAAAATGTATTCCAACATCTTTTAAAATATAATGGAAGATTAAAAACTATTGGTAAGCTCTTAGCCTTTTATCAAAAAAGCGGACTTCAAAAAGTGTTACGTGGCACAGGTATTCTCAAGCTTTTCCCGATGAAATTGGCGGAAAAAGAACGGATTCTTCCCAGGATTTCAGGCAAGGCTTTTCGTGATTCATTTCCTGCTAAAACTGGATTAGATAATCCTAAACTGAAGGTTGCATATTTTACTGGCTGTGTTACAAATTTGGTTACTCCCCAGGTAGGTGCTAGTGTTCTAAAGGTATTGAGTTCTAATAATGTAGAAGTAATAATACCTGTGCAGTATTGCTGTGGAGTTCCAGCTCTGGCTAGTGGGGAAATGGAAGTGGCGAAGTTTTTAGCAGCTGAAAACATTAAGTACTTTAAGAGTTTAGATGTGGATTATATAGTGATGGACTGTGCAACCTGTTTCTCTACCTGGCTAGAATATCCTGAATTATTAAAGAGCGAAGATGCCTCTCAGCTTGCCAAAAAAGTTATGGACATTAATATATTTTTAGTGGAGATTTTAGATATAAAATTAGAACCTAGGAATCTTGGAATAAAAGTAACTTATCATGACCCATGTCATCTAAAACGAACTCCAGGAGGAAAATCCAGTCCTAGGGAGCTTTTAAAACGCTTAAGTCCCTGCTATGAATATGTTGAACTGGAGTTAGCAGATAGGTGTTGTGGTTCAGCAGGATCCTTTAATCTTACCCACTATGATTTATCCCAAAAGGTTGCTATGCATAAGGTGGATTCTATAGCTAATAGTAAAGCAGAAATTGTTGCTTCCGCTTGTCCTTCCTGTATTATGCAGCTTAATCACAGTTTGCAAAACAGCGGTAGTAAAGTGGAGGCAAAACATGTTATTGAATTGGTGGCAGAATGTATTGAATCAGATGAATGACTACAGTTCTTTATGAGAAGGTCCCTAATCGAGACGATGAGTATGTGTCCAATCTCCTATGGTAGACAGAATAAGATGGTAATGCAGTAGATATGCTCAACGATTAGCTTTGGTAGGAATAACAAATGTAGTAAAATTTGAATCCTTCAAACAAGCTCTGTAAATAAAGTTCCTAAAGGGACTGAAGAGATTAACCTAAGGGCTTTGGAGGTTGGCTTGAAAAAATAGCTTTTGCTGGGAAGGGAAATATAAGTTTTTATAAAATCATACTTCTCACTCCATTGTTGTTCCCTTCCCTTTTTTTAGTCCGTAAAAAGTTTTTTAAGGAACAGGTTAAAAGTGAGAACAGTATACAGTAAAAAGAAATTAGGTATTAGAAATAATGCATACATATACGGCAAAATGAATGCTATCATTAAATTAGTTACTATGGTTGTGCCCAAAATCCAACAATATAGTGTAGAAATTATAGAACAAATAATAAATGAATGTCAGCCTTGGCAAATGGATTTTAAATATGGCTATATCATGGATACAAAACAATTTTTCTTTCAGCTATCAGTAATAGATGTTTTTGATAGAATAATAATAGATATCATTTAGGATTAAGTGCAACATGCCTATATAGTGTCATTTCATTAACATTTACTCCAATTATTAAAGATAATATTTAAAAATTAGATGTCATAAATTGAGGTTATTTTTTCTGAATATGTTTCAATTCGATTTTAAGTAATGCAAGTGATTTTATTTTTACTTAAATGGAAAAATGGTTAAAAAGATTACAAAATAGGATAAAATAAACTTGTGTAAGTTTCCTCTTGTTTTTGGGAGGTTTTTTCTTTTTTACGAGAAATTATTTATGGTAGAAAATAAAGAGAACCCATCAATCATGCTTATCGCTCTAACTATAACCAACTAGAGCAAAAACTTCTTAAATTAAATCAGCAAATTGGAGATAAAACCTAATCCTCAATTTTTTAATCATACGACTAGTTAGAGATGATATTCTCAATCTTGTGTCCTGCGCAGGAATTGTAGCTTGTAATAAAAATGCAGGAAATTCTCTTGATTGGTGGCAAAAAAGCAGGAAAGCAGGGGCAGCGTTAAATAAGGAGTTGACAACATGTTTAATATAAATCCCCAAATAATTGCTAATGGTTGTTATAAAAAGGCTTCGTGGCAAAGAGGTCTAAATTATTATCATTCACGTGCGGTTGAAAGTCTCCAATATTATCCTAAGCAATCGACATTTCAAGGTTTTGTCCGAGGAACTAGGAGTTATCTTGTGAGGATCAGATTTGATAAAGAAAAAAATCTTGATGAAGTTTATTGCTCATGTCCAGATTTTAGCAATTATCCAGGCTACTTTTGTAAGCATTTGGTAGCAACTTTGGTGACTATTGAACAAAATAATTTCGATCCTGAACTTTGGTGGTCGAAACAGGTGGCAGAAGATATATTTCGGCGCTTTGAGGGCCTGCAGGAAACTAAACAAAAGCAGGAGTTGAATCTTGAGATCATCTATAACTTTGCCGGTTCCGACATGGATTTACCATCTTATTTAGAGTTAAAAGTCGGTTTGGATAAACTTTATGTAGTAAAAAGTGTAAAAACATTTTTAGAAGCAATCCACTATGAACGGGAATTAGAATTTGGTAAAAAATTTGTCTATGAACCTGCAAGGCATATATTTAATGAACAAGACCAGCAATTACTGGAAATACTTTGGGAATTATATGAAGTTGATAAACATGTTAATGAGCAAAGTTATTACTATAAAAGTTTTTCATTTTTCTCAGGCAAAAAGGTATATTTGACAGATAATCAACTAAAGAGGTTTTTTAAGGTTTTAATAGGCTCAACTTTGAAAGCTTCATTTTATGGGGAAAAGGTACAAGATGTTGGTATTATTGAAAAGGATTTACCCTTAAATTTTATGCTTTTTAAAAATGACGATAATATTATCATTGAAGAGCAAATTTCAGAGCAGCTTATACCTTTGACTAAATGTGGATCATATTACTATTATGCCGGGCATATCCATAAACTTTCTCAAAAGCAAATTGAGTATTTTCATCCCTTTTATCTTAGTTTAAAAGAAAAAAATATGGGGGAGTTAGTTATTATCCCCCAATACAAAGAAAAATTTATTTCGGAGATTGTTCCCAATTTAAAAAAAGTGGGAGAGGTAAATATTGCGGAAAATTTAGCTAGTGAAATTGAACAGTTTCCTCTTAAAGCCCAGCTTTATCTTGATATGGAAGATGAAAACTTGACTGGTCAATTAAAGTTTGTTTATGGAGACTTAGAAATTAATCCATTTAATAATAAGGTTAGTGCTCTTAGTGAAAAAATAATTTTACGGGATATTACCCAAGAAAGATCAATTTTAACTATTTTTGAAGATGCCCAGTTTAAGGTTAAAAATGGCATGATCTATCTTGATGATGAAGAAAAAATATATGATTTTGTTTACACTATATTACCTAAGTTGCAAAATGATTTAGAAATATATTACAGTACAAAGTTAAACCGTTTTAAATTTATCCAGAAACCTAATATTAGTGGTAGTGTTAGATTGAATAATGATACAGATATGTTAGAATTTACGTTTGATATTGAGGGGATTGATAAAGCCGAGATCTATAATATTTTAGAAGCTTATAAAGAGAAAAAGAAATATTATCGTTTGCAAGATGGTTCATTTATTTCTATGGAAAATCCGGAATTAGATGAAGTACAAGCTTTAATATCGGGGCTTAATTTAAAAAAGGCTGATCTAAAAAAAGATATCTTACAAATCCCTAAGTATCGGGCAATGTATTTTGACCAGTTATTACAGGATAAAAAATTAAAATTTTTACACAAGAATAAAGCTTTTAAAGAACTGACCAAAAATATTAGAGATCCGGAAGAACTGGAATTTTGTATTCCTGAAGAACTTAATAATATTTTACGGGATTATCAGAAATTAGGATTTTATTGGTTAAAGACTCTTTATTATTATGGATTTGGTGGTATTTTAGCTGATGATATGGGCCTAGGGAAGACTTTGCAGGCAATTACTTTTCTGCTTTCTGAAAAGAAAGTAGACAACAAGCCTGCTTTAGTGGTTTGTCCTACATCATTAGTATACAACTGGCAGTCAGAGGTTCAAAAGTTTGCCCCTCAGCTTAAAACTAAAATTATTGCTGGAACCAAAGAGCAAAGAGAAGATTTGCTTACAGATCTAGAGCAGGTGGATTTGGTTATTACTTCTTATCCTTTGCTCAGAAGGGATATCGAAGAATATCTGAAACATGACTTTAGCTTTTGTTTATTAGACGAGGCTCAATATATAAAAAATCACAATTCTCAAACGGCAAAAGCAGCCAAGCTCCTGAAAGCTAATAACTATTTTGCTTTGACAGGTACTCCTTTGGAAAATTCGCTAACTGAATTATGGTCCATTTTTGATTTTGTAATGCCCGGTTTTTTACCATCTTTTACAACTTTTGTTAAAAAGTACTTAAATCCGATAGAAAAGGAGCAAGATTCTAAGGCAATAGCCGAGCTGACTCGTTTAGTTTCTCCTTTTATCTTAAGACGGGTCAAAGAGGATGTATTAAAAGAATTGCCTGCAAAAATAGAAAATAAGATGGTTTCGGAATTAACTACTGAACAGAAAAAAGTTTATTTATCTTATAGAGATAAAATTGTTTCAGAACTCTCAAGTGAGATAAAGGAAAAAGGTTTTGACAAAAGCCGTCTAAAGGTTTTGGCTGGTCTTACCCGTCTTAGACAAATCTGTTGTCATCCTGGAGTATTTTTAGAAAATTACCAAGGCGAAAGTGGTAAATTAAATCAGTTACGAGAGGTATTGCAAGAAGTTATCGAGGGAGGGCATAGGGTATTATTATTTTCCCAGTTCACACAGATGCTAAGTGTTATAAAAGAAATGCTTGAAAAAGAGGGATATAACTATTTGTATTTAGATGGTAGTGTTAGTTCTAAGGATCGAATTGAACGAGTTAGTGCCTTTAATAAAGGACAAGGTGATATATTTTTAATTTCTTTAAAAGCTGGTGGAACAGGTCTGAATTTAACTGGTGCTGATGTTGTTATTCACTTTGATCCTTGGTGGAATCCAGCTATGGAAGAACAGGCCACAGACAGAGCCCATAGAATTGGGCAGAAAAAAGTTGTTCAAGTCATGAAATTTATTGCTAGGGGAACTATCGAAGAAAAAATATATGAATTACAGCAAAAGAAAAAAGAACTAATAGATCAGGTAATTAAGCCAGGTGAAGATGTACTATCAGTATTAAGCGAAAAAGATTTTTATCAGTTATTAGGAATTGATGATTAAAGCCTGCTCCGAAAAGTAGTAAATACTAGTTTTTCTATGTTTTTCGGACAAAATAGTGTTAATATAGGAAATGTGGGGGGAGATTATGGAAGAAATTAAAGAAAAAAATAAAAAACTATATAAGGATACTAATTTAAAAATAATTTTTTCTATTACTTTAATGGCTGTTTTAGGTGTTTCCAGTATCACACCAGCTTTTCCAAAAATAGCTCAAGTAATGAATATATCCAAAGAAACTGTAGGATTATTAATAACGGTATTTACTTTACCCGGTGTAATATTAACACCTATACTAGGTATATTAGCAGACCGTTTTGGTCGTAAAAGAATTCTTGTACCCTCTTTGATAGTTTTTGGAATTGCAGGAGGTGCCTGTGCCTTTACCTCTAATTTTAATATATTACTACTTTTACGATTTATTCAAGGTGTTGGTGCTGCTGCCCTTGGTTCTTTGAATGCTACTCTTATAGGAGATATTTATTCCGGTCACGAACGAGCAGAAGCTATGGGGTACAATGCCAGTGTGTTAAGTATTGGGACAGCTACTTATCCAGCTATAGGTGGTGCTTTAGCACTTTTAGGCTGGCAACTTCCATTTATCCTACCAGTTTTGGCTGTGCCTATAGCTTTTCTTGTATTATATAAGTTAAATAACTCTGAGCCTAAAAGCACGCAAAACTTACTTAAGTATTTAACTAATGCTGTCAAAAGTATTAATGATAGACAGGTTTATGTACTTTTTACTGCTGGAGTTATGACCTTTATTTTACTTTATGGTGCTTATCTAACCTATTTTCCTTTTATTATAGAAGGTACATTTGGTGGGACATCATTTACTACAGGTTTAATAATGTTTATTATGTCTATTACTACTGCCATTACTTCTTCACAACTAAGAAAATTAGCTGAACGCTTTACAGTAGAAACATTATTAAAAGCTGCATTTTTATTTTTTGCTGTAGCTTTAGTTTTAGTTCCGTTTGTACCTAATTTATGGTTACTTTTAATCCCGGTAGTAATCATTGGTATGGGTCAGGGAATAAACTTTCCCAGTAACCAAACAATCCTTACTGGTTTGGCTCCTATGGAGTATAGGGCAGCCTTTATGTCCATTAATGGTATGGTCTTACGACTTGGCCAAACATTAGGTCCCTTGTTTATGGGTTTAATATTTGGTTTAGGAGGCATAAATGCCGTATTTTTTGTTGGAGCATTATTGGGAATTTTAATGTCAGTATTATTGATTTTATTTTTGAAATAAAAAATGGTAGGTAAATAATATGTTAGATACATATATAATTGAATTATCATTGAGACAATTTCTTATAATGATGTTGATTATGAATATAATTGGTTTTTGTGCAATGGGTTTTGATAAGTCATTTGCCGCTCATGAAACTAGGAGTATAAGTGAAAAAACTTTATTGTTAATAGCTTTCTTGCCAAATATGTCATTTATTTCTTCTATTAATCTACAACATTTCCTCCTAGATTATAACTTTTCATTTATTTATTGCTTTTTACCTAATTAAAATTCTAAAGGCACAAGAAATCCTTCGAACAATTGCTAATGGAACTAACCCAATAACAGGAGAGCAGATAAAAAAATTGGTGTAAATGAATTTGCCAAATGAAAGTTTTTACCAAATAATTTTAGGGATAGATATCCTTGATATTCTCTTTGTAGGACGTGGATTGTCATAAATTGGATTTAAAACCTGTCCCTATGTCCTAAAAAATTCTAGGGGAGTTAGACACTCCCTTTTAAGTTTAATAAGAAAGGCTGAATATTTTAATTAAACCTGTAGGCTTGGTGTTTTAATATTTAGAACATTAAAGGTCTCCCTTTGGTCAGCATTTAAGGACATCATAGTTTCTGGAGGGCAGAGTATAATATCAGTTTCCGACACAATTGCTTTTTCTTCACCTATTTTAATAGTACCTTTTCCAGAGACTATATAGAAAAAACATCTACAGGCACTTTATGCTCGGGAATTGAATTGGTAAACGACATAGAGCTACTAACAAAGTAATTGACAGCTAAAAACTTTTGAATTAGTATAATGAATGAGCACTCATTCAGGGGGTGGGAGAGATGACAAAAAAAGACCAGATCAGGATAGCAGCAATAAAAGTAATAGCTAAAGAAGGTTTTTTTAACGCAACTACTGATAAAATTGCAAAAGAAGCTAATGTTGCTGTTGGTACTTTATATAATTATTTTTCGAGTAAAGAAGATATATTAGACTACATCTTCCAAATAGAATGTAAAAAAAGAATTAGTTATTATACTGAAATTAAAAATTCAAATAGAGAATGGTTTGCTAAAATAGAAGAAATACTAAGATTTCATTTTCAAGAAATGATAAAAGATCCCCATATTGCTAAAATTATTCTGGCAGAAAGAATCAATGCCAGTAGAAGCAAACTAATATCCCTTGATAGTTTTGCAAAATTACCAATGATTTTAGCTGATATTTTAGAAGAAGGCATTACTGAAGGCCAAATAAGACAGTGTGATGTCAAAATAATGTCCCTAATTATTTTTGGATTTATAGAATCAGTTATGGGTGAATTTATAATTAATAGAAGTGAACAGTTTTTACACAAAGCATTAAAAGAAATCTGTGATTTGTTAAAGAAAGGTTTAGCAAAATAAATTAATTTTTAACCATCAATGAGTGACCGCTCACTCATAAACCAAGGGGGAATAATCATTGAAGAGTAATACCAGAACTTTTGTAAGATTGTTTTTTTTGTTCTTAATTTTTATCCTATGGATAATGAACAAAATAGAAATTTGGCTAGTTTTTTTGTTAGCGGGATTATTAATAATTCCTTTTTTCGGGAGAATTTATTGCGGTTGGATTTGTCCCGTTTTTACAACTTTAGACATTTTTTCACCAATTTTAAAAAAGCCAGTATTACATAAGTTTAATAATTTCGAGAATAGATTTCTAAAAGTAGTTATTTTTATAATATTCCTTTTAATGTTTATCCATATAAAGAGGCTTGATTTATCCATACCTTTTTTTATTTTATTAATTCCCATAGGCCTCCTGATAACAGTTTTGTTTGGTTCAGCTCAATGGCATCGTATGTGTCCTTTTGGCACAATTTTTAGCCTACTTGGACGTTTCTCAACAAAAGGATATAATTTTATTTCTGACTACTGTTCCAAATGTGGTTTGTGTGCAAAAAAATGTGAAAACAACTGTCTTGTTTTCAGAGAGGGAAAAACTCTCTATATTGAAAGAAAACACTGTTTGGTTTGTGGTAAATGCAAAGAAGCTTGTCCACAGGATAACATTTCTTTTGTAAAACTTTACAGTAACCTTAGTAAAAAACAAGATTAAGGGGGAGCAGCACTGTGAAAAAGAGATACTTTTTTATAGGGCTTATTGTAATATTAGGAGTGCTTGTCTTACTCTCCTTAAATAGCTTATTGAGAGCAGATGTGCCTAAAAAAGAAACATTAGGTATCCCAGTAGAGATAGGAAAAGTTACTACAGGAAGTATAAAAGACAAGAATAATTATATTGGGACGATAAAAAGCAAAAATCAAGTTTTCCTTGCCTTTAAGCAGTCGGGAATTATTACCAAGTTGTATGCTAAAGAAGGTGATAGTTTTAGGAAGGGTGATCTTTTAATCCAACTAGATGCAGATGAGTTATTAATAAAGAAAGAGTTATTGCAGCAAAAAATGAAAAATGCTGAGCTTAATGCAGAGTATCTTAAAGATTTACTAGATAAAAATACAGTACTGTATGAAGCAGGTGCTATAACTAAGCAGCAAGTAGAAGATTTAACCTTAAAATATGAAATAGCTAATAACACCATTAAGGAAGCAGCTATTAGTATTAAAGAGATAGATTTAATGTTATTTCGATCCCATATTTATGCTCCTTATGATGGTGTGGTTAGAAAGGTACTGAAAAAGGAAGGGGAATTTATTCAACCAGGCCAGCCTATCCTACAAGTTTCGGAAAAAGATGACTTAATTGCAGAAATAGCGGTTATTGAAAAGGACTTGCAGGAAATAAAGATTGGCAATAAAGCACTAATCTACTTTGGTAATGGTGAAGTAATTCAATCACAGGTCACAGATATTGCTAATATTCTTAATCCTCAGACAAAGACAGCAAATATTGAAATACCTGTTGCTTCTAAAAATACTTTATTACCAAATATGAGTGTAAAAGTATCTATTATTAAGAAGGAAAAAGCAAATGCCATTCTAATACCAGCTAATGTAGTATTATATAAAGATCAAAAACCATATGTATACTGTTATGAAAATGGTACTGCTCACCAAAAAGAAGTTGAATTAGGAATTAGTGATGGCAATATGGTTGAAGTTATAAGGGGCTTAAAGCTTACTGACAAGATAATTGTTTCTAACTTACAGGAACTAACTAATAATTCCAAGGTCCTTATCTATAAAGGGGTTGAATAAATTGAACTGGGCCGAATTTTCTATTAGAAATAAATATACTATTTTCGCATTGATTATTGGTATAATTTTATTTGGTTTTTTTTCTAAAACAACCCTTAAAGAGCAATTGATGCCTGACACATCACCACCCTTAGTAAATATTATTACTAATTACCCAGGAGCTTCAGCCCAAGAGGTTGCGGAAAATGTTAGTGAGATATTAGAGGAAGAAATATCTCTGGTGAGCGGTGTAAAGAAAGTTAAATCAACTTCCCAAAATGACCTATCAATTGTCAAAGTGGAATTTCATTACGGTGTTAATGAAGATCAAGCAGCCCTTGATGTAGAGAATGCTATAAATAGAATTACTTATATGCTTCCTTCACAGGCACAGAGGCCTCAGGTTCTCAAGTTTAATACCTCGGACAAACCTATATTAACTATTGCTCTAAAAAGTAACGACTTATCATTAGAAGAGATAAGATTTATAGCTGATAATAAATTGAAAAATGAACTGCAGTTATTAGCAAATGTGGCAGCCGTAGATGTTTTTGGAGGGCATAAGGAGCAAATAAATATTTCTTTAAAGAATGATGTCATTAAAACGTATAACCTTACCCCTGAAAAAATACTAAACGCTTTAAAACTTAATAACTTTGCTCGTTCTGCTGGTAGGATCACTGAAGGTAACAAAGAGTTTTTAATACGGATTGATGAAAAATTTCAAAACATCGAGGAAATAAAAAACCTGATTGTTTTTTCTCACAACAATCAAACCTTGTATTTAAAAGATATCGCTGATATTAAAAAAGGGGAATGTGAACAAAGAAGTTTATTTAGAGTAAATGGAAAACAGGCAATTTCTTTACAGATTATAAAAAAGGATAGTGCAAACACTGTGGATACAGTGGAACAGGTCTTAGAAAAACTGGATGAATTAAAGGGAAAGTATGAAAATATTGATTTTATTATTGTAAGTAATGATGCCGTCTTTACTAATCAAGTTGTTAGTAATATGACCAGCAGTATCTTGACCGCCATTATATTAACGGCATTAATAATATTACTATTTATCGTAAGTCTAAGTGAATCTTTAATAGTTGCTTTGTCAATGCCTTTATCTTTTTTAAGTTCGTTAAGCCTAATGAAAATCTTTAATTTGCGATTAGACTTAATAACACTATCAGCCCTTATTGTAAGTATCGGCTTTGTGGTGGATAACTCCATTGTCGTAGTGGAAAGCATTATGAGACATCATAAAGAATTAGGGAAAAGTATTAAAGATGCAGCTGTTGATGGCACAAGAGAAATTATCCTTGCTGTATTAGCGGGTACGTGTACTACAATTATTGTTTTAATACCATTAATATTTTTAGAAGGGTTTATTGGTAAGGTATTTGGTCCATTATCAAAGACTTTGATATTCACCCTGTCATCTTCCCTTTTTGTTTCTTTAACTATAATCCCTCTACTAGTCTCATTGGACATTAAGATAGCCTTTATATCAAATATAGAAAAAGTGTTAAAAAGACTAATTGCGCCCTTTAACTTCGTTATGGGTAAAATTCTTGTTTTTTATATAAGCACTCTAAAAAAAGCCCTAACCAGGAAGAAAACAGTTTTATTAGTAAGCTTACTTTCCTTAGTAATAAGTGGCTTAGCCTTACGCACTATCGGGATGGAGCTTTTCCCAAAACTGGATACCGGGGCCTTGACAATTTCTGTTGAGGTACAACCAGGTTCAAATATAACGGAAACTAACCAAATAGTAAAAAGTATCGAGAGCATTTTAGAAAAAGAAGATGAAGTTGTCAATTATAGTGCACAAATAGGCTATGAAGCAGGCGGACATTTTCTTGGTGAGATGGGTGCTTTAGGTGTAAATCAGGCATACTTTACCGTGGAGATTTCTTCTCGCAAGGAACGGGAAGAGACTATTTGGCAGATTCAGGATAGAATTATAAACTCAATTAATGTAATACCCGGTATTAATTCTTTTGTGGTAAAAGATGTGGGTAGTGCTGCTGTTGCTACATCCCAAGCCCCTATTGATGTGAGAATCAGTGGTCCTGATAAGGAACTGCTGAATTATTTAGCTGATGATTTGGTTACAGAAATAAATAGTATCCCTGGGGTAGTAAACCTTTATAAAGGCTGGGAAATCAACACCCCTGAGTTAAGAATTATTTTAGATAAACATAGACTGGCTGAGTTAAGCCTAAGTTCTCAAATGGTTACCAATCAAATTTTTACCAATATTCAGGGTATTAATGTGGGAGGAGTAGAACAAGGGGGGAATGTTAAGAGCTTAGCAATTAATGTAAGATATACAGAAAGGGATAGGGATACTGTAGAGGATTTATTGGATCAAGTAATTGTATCTCCTTTAGGTGTGAAAGTTCCTTTGAGTGAAATTGCTGAAATAAGCTATGAAAAGAGTTCAAATATTATTACCAGAGAGAACCTACAGTATACTATTGATATTTATGGTTATACCCATGATAGAGCCTTTAGTCATGTAATTAGTGATATAGAAAAATTTATTAATCAAAAGCAGTTTCCGACAGGTTACAGTGTGGCCATTACTGGGGAGCAGTCAGAGCTGAAGACATCCCTGAGGGATCTAGCCTTTTCCTTAATACTTGCCATTATTCTAGTTTATTTGCTTTTGGTCGCTCAATTTAATTCATTCTTACATCCTCTCACAATTATGGCAGCAGTGCCCTTGGTATTAATTGGGGTAGCGGGTGCATTACTTATAACTAATAAATATGTCTCAATGCCCGTTATTTTAGGACTAATACTCCTTGCTGGTACTGTTGTTAATAACTCAATTTTACTATTGGATTACATTCTAAATGAGCGAAAAAAAGGTAACAATGGCCAAGAGGGAATATTAAATTCTATTAAAATGAGGTTTAGACCTATCATGATGACTGCTCTATCAGATATAGCTGGAATGCTTCCTTTAGCTTTGGAATTAGCTTTGGGTTCTGAAAGGTTTTCACCCTTGGCTATTGCAGTAATTGGCGGGATATTAACGGCTACATTCTTAACTCTAATCGTGGTCCCGGTGCTATATTCAATGATTGAAGAAGTATTTTATTACTAGCTAATCTATTTTATTTTATTTTTATTGGCTTTCTTAAACAGCAATCAAATATGATTATTAATGGAAAGTAACGTTTAAAGCTCCCCTTTACTTTTTAGGTAAAGGGGAGCTTAGCTTAAAAATGATATTGAGCCTAAAATAATCACTTTGTTTGAGTGGCATCAAATATATTCTACTTAACTGAACCCCATTAAAGAGAAAATAAAAAGGAATTTTAGCCAACAAATAGAAGAAAATTAATATTTGAAATCTTCGACATTTTTACAATATATTATTGGTAACGGCTTTGTGATAGGAATGCTTTTAAGTATCTTTCTGGAACATCTTTTTATCCCTAAAATACCATAATAGGTTCAATATAAACTTGAAAAATGGAGTGAGATAAATGGCAGGAATTCTTAAAAACGATTGGGCAGAGTTTCTTAATGGAGAATTTGAAAAAGAATATTATTTACAACTGCGACAGTTTTTGATAAAAGAATACCAGAGTAGAACAATTTATCCTGATAAGTATGATATTTTTAATGCCCTGCATTTTACTGCTTATAAAGATACAAAGGTTGTTATTTTAGGGCAGGACCCTTATCACGGACCTGGACAGGCACATGGTTTAAGCTTTTCTGTAAATCCTGGTATAGATCCGCCTCCTTCCCTCCAGAACATTTTTAAGGAGCTGCAAAATGACCTAGGTTGTTTTATACC
This sequence comes from Clostridia bacterium, assembly GCA_030154225.1. Lineage (GTDB taxonomy): Bacteria > Bacillota > Peptococcia > Peptococcales > BICA1-8 > JASKKI01. Next base: position 42,613 of record JASKKI010000007.1, read on the forward strand.
CAATAACGGATATCTTACTGAATGGGCCCTGCAGGGTGTACTTCTTTTAAATGCAGTATTAACAGTTCGAAAGGGTGTGCCTAACTCCCATAGGGGTAAGGGTTGGGAAATATTTACCGATAAAGTGATTAGTACTCTAAATGAAAGGGAAAAGCCGGTGGTATTTATCCTCTGGGGGAAGAATGCTCAGGATAAGCGGAAGCTTATAAATTCCAAGCAGCATTTTATCATTGAATCACCCCATCCCAGTCCCTTTTCCGCCCACAGGGGCTTTTTCGGAAGCAGGCCTTTTTCCAGAGCAAACGAATTTTTAAAAAATATTGGAATTAAGGAGATAAACTGGCAGATCCCTAATATCTAATAAAACTAGTGAGGAAAAAATATATGATCTTCAGGAGAAGAAAAAGAATTAGCTGATAAATTGATAGAGCCGGGTAAAGATTTTCTAAAGACAAATTTAACCAGGAAGAGCTTTATCACTTATTATAATTAAGTCAATAGCCAGTGATGAGGAGGTCTATTATGATCAAATCAAGAAAAGAACAGGTTACTCTGGAAGAGTGGGGCCGTTTATATGAAGCGGCAGTTGAATTTAAAAAAAATAAGTGCTGGGAATGGATGTATGACACTGATATTTTCGGTATTCAAATTAAATACATATCTTATAACTCAAACCCCCTGGAAAATACGTTCAAACAAGCATCAACAGCATCTTTATCATAAAGAATACCCTTATTTGCTTTTAATTCTTCTAAAGCCTTATCCTTACCCAGCGCCTGCCTGTAAGGCCGATGAGAACTCATTGCTTCCACTACATCAGCAACACTTAAGATTTTTGCTTCTAAAATTATTTCATTTTCCTGTAAACCGTAGGGATAACCAGAACCATTAATTCTTTCATGATGTTGTAATACTATTTGGCTGACAGGCCAAGGAAAATCTATTTCTTTAAGGATTTCATATCCTACGAAAGGATGTTCTTTTATAATATTAAATTCGTGTGAACTAATTTTACCGGGTTTACTTAGTATCTCTATAGGTACGGCAATTTTCCCGATATCATGAATGAGGCTGGCGACTTGAATACCCTTAATTTTATTGGGACAGAGCTGCAGTTCTTTGGCCATTTCAACGGCCAGCTTGCTAACTCTCTGCTGGTGACCTGCTGTATAGGGGTCCCTTTTGTCTATTATTCTTGTTAACGTTTTTATAATTGCGTCTGTTATCTTTTGTAATTTAAGAAGGCTTTCTTCCATATTCCGTTCAGCTTCTATTCTGTCTGTAATATCCCGTACCATGTGAAAATAAGCTATTTTACCATCCAGTGTTTTTAATTCTGTAGGATAAATAGCAGAAGAAAACCACTTACCATAACTTGTGTCATAATATTCTCTTTCTATCCCTTTCCCTTTTTCCACTGCTTCTTCCAGGGGGCATTCGGGTATGGCACACTCCGAATTATGAATAACTCTGGGACAAAACCCTCCAATTATTTCTTCCGGATCAATTCCGAGGGTGCTTTTTACTGCTTTGTTTGCAATTAAGATTTTGTGGTCAGGGTCAACTAAAATCACGTAGAAAGGTAAAGAATCCACAATTTTTTGTATGGTTATACTTGAATTTTTATCTATTCTCTGTGTAGTATTTTCTACCAGATGTTCTTTTCCCCCCATTATTAACCTCCAGTAAAAAGCTGTTAAATTATTTTTCATTTTTCCCATCTATTTCGACAAATATGGATAAATACCTTTTAGGAAATGCCATGATTTTCTTATTCATTTTTTTATGAAAAGATGAAAAAATAAGTATGATTTATTACCTAGTAATTAAAATGGTCAACTAATTTTAAATAATTAAATTCATTTTATCTCTTGATGAATAGTATTAAAGTGTAGTAATATCTTACTATATTTAAAAATTGTTATAAAACACTATGAAGGGGAACAAGTACTTTAAGATCTAATTTCAGAGAGTTGGTGTTAGCTGAAAACCAACATTGGTTTTAAAGGAAATTCCGCCCTGGAGTGGGGTATGATGAATACTACCGGGTTAACATGTCCGTTATCGTGTTTATGAGTGAACTAATAGGTTTTATTTACTTATTAGTTAATTAGGGTGGCAACGCGGGTTAATAAGCTCGTCCCTGTAGAATAACTACAGTGGACGAGCTTTTATTGTTTTTAAACTTTATAAAAATTTGTATTAAGTTTTCATAGAAATTAATTTGAAAATAAATAAAAATATATAATATTAAAAATTTTGGAATAATTTTGCAAATGACATATAATTAAAAGGGGGTTTATGTATACAATATTCAAGTTTTTATTTTTTTGGAGGTGAGTAAATGGTTAATATCAACATAATGTCTCCCGTGGACATTAGGGAATTGCAATCAACTATCCGAAAAGCAATTACAAACAAACAGAAAATTTTATTAAAAGAAAATCTAGAATTACAATCACTCCCTATAGATGCAAAAACCGTTATTTTAGACCTTTCTAGTTTTGATAAAATAATTGAATTAGATAAGGAAAATTTTACAGTAACCGTTGAAGGGGGAATTAATTTTCTGGAATTCCAAATTATGTTGGCCCAAAAGGGTTTTTTCTTCCCGCTAGATACCTATGCCAGTGCTAAGACCAGTTTATCCTATAATGTACTCCATGGACTTCCGTCATATACTTTAGGTGAATATGGAAATTACCGGGAATATGTACTGGGATTAGAGGCGGTTTTATTTAATGGGGATCATATCAAAATAGGTGGAAAAAACATTAAAAATGTATCTGGTCTAGATATAATAGGACTTTTAATTGGTTCTAAAGAGACTTTAGGAATCATTACTAAGCTTACTTTACGTTTACTTCCTTTTCCTGAGGAAAAACGAGTTCTTTTATTTAACTTTAAAGAACTGAAAACTGCCTTACATGTAACTAATCAACTAATTAATAAGGGTATAAATCCAGCTAAATTACATATTTTAAATGCTTCAGGTAATTCAATAATTAAAAATATTAATTTATCCAAATCTCCAGTAGTAATTGCAGAGATTGATGGCTTTAAGGCTTCACTTCCACGCCAATTAGATGTATTTAAAGAAATAATTTCGGGACATATTTCTAATTTTAGTCTGGAAATAACTGATAATAATGAAATTACAAATTTCTGGAATAATTTTAGGGAAGCTCAATATCAAGCTTTAATTAATGTCCAAAATACAGTTTCTTTCAGTTGTATTATATCTGAAATTCCGGAAATGGTAGCAGAAATTGAAAAAGAGTTAGTAAAATTTGAACAGGAATTTATTATACAAGTAAATGGAATTGTAGGAACTGGAATGGTGATTCCTTTAAAAAAAGTAGATAATGAGTGGATTAGTCAGGTAGCAAAGCTTATAGAAAAGTATGATGGTAAGGTATTAGGTAAAAAAAGTTTTGTAAACCAAGGTTTGAATACTATCCATAAGAAACTAATAGATGCTTTTGACCCTGCAAGAATTTCTTTTTTGGGGGGTGAAGAATTTTGAAAGAAACCCAAATAAGTTTTCTTCGTAATATTGTTGGTAATAAAAATATATGTACGAATAAAGAGGAATTACTAGTTTATGAATATGATGCCACCCTTTTAAAAGGAGCTCCTGAAGTAATTGTATTTCCGGAAAATACTGAACAGGTATCAAATATTTTAGCATTTGCTTATCAAGAAGGCATTCCAGTAAATACAAGAGGTGCCGGAACAAACCTAAGTGGAGGAAGTATACCAGATCAGGGTGGTATAGCATTAGTCATGACAAAAATGAATAAAGTGTTGGAAACAGATTTTAAAAATGGTGTTGTAGTAGTTGAACCAGGTGTTATTAATCAAGAACTACAAGATTATCTTATACCCCATGGGTATTATTACCCACCGGATCCTGCGAGTATGAAAGCTTGCACAATTGGAGGTAATATTGGTGAGTGTTCTGGTGGTCCTCGCTGTTTAAAATACGGAGTAACTAGAGATTATGTATTAGGAATGGAAATGGTTTTAGGTACAGGTGAGGTAGTAGTTATTGGGAGTAAACAACAAATGAATCCGGACCCGTTAGATTTAGTCAAACTTATGGTAGGATCTGAAGGAACTTTAGGTGTTTTCACTAAATTATTTTTAAAAATCAAAAAAATACCGGAAGCTAAAAAAACAATGCTTTGTACTTTTAATAGTGTTAAAGATGCAAGTAAAACAGTGGCTAATATTATAAGTAGGGGTATAGTACCTACCACTTTGGAGATGATGGATAATCTTCTTATTAATTGTGCGGAAGATTTTACCGGCTTAGGGTTAGATAGAAATGCCGATGCTCTATTATTAATTGAAGTTGATGGTTTTAAAGAAGAACTTGATGGACAGGTACAGGTAATAAAAGAAGTATGTGAGAAAAATTATGTCAAGGAATTCAAAATAGCCCAATCAGCTCAAGAAGTAGACCAGCTTTGGACTGCTAGAAGAACGGTAATAGGTGCAGTTGCCAGAAAACGTCCTTCATATTCTTTGCAGGATGTTACCGTGCCCAGAAATAAATTACCTGATATCGTAGAAGCAATAGTTAATATTTCCCAAAAATATAACTTACCTATTGGAGTTTTAGCCCATGCCGGTGATGGCAATCTTCATCCCTTAGTATTATTTGATGAACGAAATAAAGAAGAAGTCAAGAAGGTTCATGAGGCTGAATTTAACATTTGTAAAATAGCCCTTTCCTTAGGAGGTACATTAAGTGGTGAACATGGGATTGGTTTACTAAAGAAACCTTACTTAAAACAAGAATTTTCCCCAGAGGTGTTAAAACTAAAAAAGCAAATAATGTTAGCATTTGATCCTAAAAATATCCTCAATCCTGATAAAATACTGGAGGTGGGGAAATAGTGAGTATTTTAAAAGAGGCCAAAAATTATGAATTATTAAATACCTGTAATAAATGTGGTTTTTGTGTGCAAAGTTGTAGTGTATATAAAGAACATCTTAATGAGGCTTATGGTACAAGGGGAAGGCTGAGGTTAATTAAAGCGGTAGCTGATGGTGAGTTGGAAAGGACATCATTTTATGAAAAAATAATAAACAGTTGTTTAATGTGTGAAGAATGTTCAAAGAACTGTCCTAGTGGAGTGCAGGGTCATCTTTTGGTTCAAATGGCCCGAGAAGATTTGGCTAGAGAAAAAGGCTTACCTTTTACTAAGAAACTTCCATTAGAGAAAATACTACCTAATAATAAATTGAGAAGTTTTTCATTTAAGTCTTTTAGGAACTTTAAGAATATAGTTATTCGGCCTATCCCTTCTCTTCATAGTATAAGAGGGATAAATATAAATTCTGTAAACATTGAAAAAGAGGATTTCCTTACAAGCTATAAACCTCTCGAAGTTTCTAAAAATTCAAAGTTTAAGGTTGGCTTTTTTGTAGGCTGCTTGATGAATCATACTATGAAAGAAGTAGCTCATTCCATTGTAAGAGTATTGGTGAATGAGGGTTGTGAAGTACTTGCTCCTCAAGAACAACGCTGTTGCGGAACGCCTGCCCATACTTATGGACACTCAAAAATAACCAGGGAATTAGCCCTGCATAATATGCGTTTATTCAATGAAATGAAGGTTGATGTAATTGTGACTGGATGTGCTTCCTGTGGCAATATGTTAAAAAATTATGCTAAAGTCTTTAAAGAGGACAATGAACTAAAGGATTTAACCTTGGAGTTTTCCGCTAAAGTAAGGGATATAACGGAATTTTTAATGGATGATTTAAAAATTTCTGTAAATAAAAATCGCAATAACTTGGTGGGAAAAGTAACCTATCATGATCCCTGTCATTTAGTCCGGGGACAAAATGTTACTTTACAGCCTAGAAAGATTCTTAGAGATATTAAAGGTATTGAATATATAGAAATGCCCGGTGCTAATAAATGTTGTGGAGCCAGTGGTATGTTTCAATATTTTTATCCTGAAGAATCAATGGCTATCAGTAATAAAAAAATTGAAAACATTAAAAAAACTAATGCTGATTATGTGGTAACAAATTGTCCGGCTTGTTATCATCGTCTTAAAGGAAACATAGAAGCAAACAAGTTGCCACAGAAGATTCTCCATATTATTGAACTTTTGGACCCTGGTAAACAAATTGTTTAATACAATAAATAATTAATTATTTCGGTTTTTTTTAAAATAACAAAGAACCCGACTTATGGTTTTGTTGACTAACCTATTATTCAAAGCGATAAATAATTTTGTAATTATTTATCGCTTTTTTTTGTCGCACAGTTGATAGATATTATTAATTAGTACAAAGATACTAATTTTTATTAATTTGGACCAAGTAGAGGAATAATTCATTAAAAATATAGTAATAAGAGATAGTTGAGTAAAATGATAGGAATAGTTATAATATAAATAAATGAAAATTATTATCAATTGAATTAAGGAGGGGTAACCATTTAAAAGTAATATTAATTTCACGATACTAAGTGAAGTATGTTATTTATTTGGCTAATTAATAGAGGAGGCAGAAAAAGATGAAAAAAAATTTCACCATTATTAGTTTGATTTTTCTACTGATTTTATCACTGGCATTTCTTTCAGGTTGTTCAAGTCCTAAAGAGGAAGCTGTTGCAAATAATGAAAAAGTTGATGGAAATAATGAAAACACTGCTAATAATAAAAAAGGAGTAGTAAATCTCTATACAGACAGGCACTATGATACTGATGAACAGCTATTAAAAGTATTTACTGAAGAAACAGGAATAAAAGTAAATGTTGTTAAGGGAAAATCAGATGAATTAATTGAAAGACTGGCCAGAGAAGGTAAGGATACAGAAGCAGATTTGTTGATTACTGCTGATGCAGGAAGATTACATAGAGCAAAGGTACAAGAATTATTACAACCTGTATCCAGTGAAATTTTATTTAATAATGTCCCGGAAAACTTAAGGGATAGAGATAACCAGTGGTTTGGGTTAACTGTAAGAGGTAGGGTTTTAGTTTATTCTAAAGATAGAGTTAATCCTTCTGAGTTATCTACTTATGAAGATTTAACTAATTCCAAATGGAAAGGTAAAATACTTGTCAGATCATCATCCAATATATATAATCAATCTTTATTGGCTTCTTTCATAGCTATTCACGGTGAAGAAAAGGCTAAAGAGTGGGCCAAAGGAATAGTAACAAACATGGCCAGAGAACCAAAAGGGAATGATAGAGCTCAAGCTACTGCTGTTGTTGCAGGAGAAGGAGATATTGCTATAATGAACACTTACTATATAGGAAAAATGTTAAACTCTTCTAATCCTGAAGAAGTAAAGGTAGCTCAAAACGTAGGTGTTTTCTTCCCGGATCAAGAGGGAACAGGAACTCATATAAATGTTAGTGGAGTTGGACTTACTAAATATGCAAAGAATAAAGAGAATGCAATTAAACTTATGGAATTCTTATCAAGTGAAAAAGCTCAAAAACAGTTTGCAGAAGCAAATTTTGAGTATCCGGCAAATCCTTCAGTAGAGCCTTCCGACTTGTTAAAGTCATGGGGAGAGTTTAAATCACAAAATATAAACCTATCTTTACTAGGAGAATATAACAATAAAGCAGTTGAAATATTTAATGAAGTTGGTTGGAAGTAATAAAAAGCAGCCCCCGCCCCCGGGCTGCTTTTTAAAAAGATGTAATATGGAGGAAGTGTAGAAATTGCTAAAAATCAATAAGGTTAAACAAAACCTGAACATCTGGTCAATTTGCAGCTTTATTTTTATAGTATTAATCATTTTGCCAAATTTAAATATTTTGCTTAATTTTTTCAGTTCACCCAATGAAAATTGGAATCATATTAAGGAATATCTATTAAAAGATTATATAGTTAATTCCTTAAAACTGATTGCATTTACAGGTTTATTTACGATACTGATGGGGACAAGTTTGTCATGGTTAATCTCTGCATATGATTTTCCTTTTAGAGCATTTTTTAAATGGGCATTAATTTTGCCCCTGGCCATACCACCTTATATAGCAGCTTATACCTATAATGGATTATTAAATTATACTGGTGTTATTCAAAGTTTTTTAAGAAATTCTTTTAATATACAAGTTAATCAAAAGTATTTTGATATTATGTCTGAAAATGGTGCCATTTTTATTTTTACCATGTTTTTATTTCCCTATGTATATACCATTACCAGATCTTTTTTAGAAAAACAATCTGCATCACTAATAGAAAATGCCAGGGTTTTAGGGAGAAATTCCTTGGAAATTTTTTTGTATGTAGTATTACCTGTCTCAAGGGCTGCGATTATTGGTGGAGTTAGTTTAGTTATCTTAGAAGTTTTAAATGATTATGGTGTTGTTAAATATTTTGGTATACCAACCTTTAGTACAGCTATTTTCAAGACCTGGTTTGCCATGGGAGATATTGAATCAGCTGCTAGACTTTCTGCAATTTTAATGTTTATGGTCTTTACTCTTTTGGTATTGGAAAAATTTTTAAGAGGAAGAAAAAAGTTCAGTTATACTACTGCTGAGGTTAGACCTATTTCCCGTCAAAAGCTCAATAAAAGCACAGGAATATTAGCATTTATTTACTGCCTGGTAATTTTTAGTCTTGGTTTTTTAATTCCTACTTTACAATTAGTTCACTGGAGTTTTCTTACCTATAGAAAGATTTTAAGTGTTAAATTTTGGGGTCTTATGTTTAATTCTTTATCTATAGCACTATTTTCCGCCGGGCTTATTGTCATCATCGCTTTAATTCTTGCTAATTACTCTAGAATAAATGAAAACTTAATTTCCAAGCTATATTCCAAAATTACAGTGGTAGGTTATTCAATACCGGGAGCTGTAATAGCCATCGGTGTGATAGTTTTCTTTGTAAAGTTAGACAATAGTATGTATTGGTTATATAAACTACTAAATACGAATTCTGATAAACTAGTATTAAGTACAAGTATTATTATGCTTATTTTTGCTTATACAATAAGATTTTTAGCTATAGGTTATAATTCCATAGAATCGGGTTTTGAAAAAGTCGGCAAAAAGTTTTTTGAAGCATCAAGGACCCTGGGAATGACTACAACGGAGACCTTTTTAAAAGTAGATCTTCCAATGATTAAACCTGCCATTTTTAGTGGTTTTCTTCTGGTTTTTGTAGATATTTTAAAGGAATTACCTCTAACATTGATTTTACGGCCTTTTAACTTTGATACTTTGGCTACCAAAGCTTTTGAATATGCTAATGATGAAATGATTCATGAAGCGGCTATATCTTCACTTATTATCATCATTATAAGTGTTATTTTAATCTACTTCTTTTATAGAATTGGCGATAAGGAGGTAAATTAATTGTTCATTGAAATTAAAGGCTTAAAATTTAAATATAAAAATTCTCAAGAAGAAACAATAAAGGATTTTACCCTTGATATTAAAAAAGGAGAAATAATTTCCATTTTGGGGCAAAGTGGTAGTGGTAAAAGTACTGTTCTCAGATTAGTTTCCGGTCTAGAAGTACCAAGTAGTGGAACCATAAAAATAGATAATAGAGTAATAGTTGATAACAATACCTTTCTATTCCCGGAAAAAAGAGGAATTGGCATGGTTTTTCAAGATTATGCTTTATTCCCCCATATGACTGTAGAAGGAAATATTAAGTTTGGCTTAAAAAATATGGATAAAAAAGAAAAGAACAAAAGGTTAGAAGAAGTTTTAGACTTAGTGAATTTAAAAGAATTTAAGGATAGATACCCCTATGAATTAAGTGGGGGACAGCAGCAGAGAGTAGCACTGGCCAGGGCTTTAGCTCCCAAACCTTCTTTATTGTTATTAGATGAACCTTTTAGTAATCTGGATGCAGATTTGCAGATTGAAATTAGGGAAGAATTAAAAAAAATAATAAAACAAACAGGAATAACATCCATTTTTGTTACCCATGACAGGGATGATTCTAAAGCTTTAGCTGATAGAGTTGTAATTTTAGAAAATGGACAAATTATTAATGTAGGAAATCCTAAAGAAGTTTTTGGATGAACATGTTTCAGTTAATGTTTGCTATAAATGATGATGGGAGTTTTTAATACCCTGGATTACCAAATAGGTCTAATCCAGGGTTATTAAGTAAGTATGGAAAATTAAATTAAAGGGGAAAAAAAATAAATATAGAAAATTTACATAACATTATTTATTTTTTGGGAGGGGAGCAACAATGTATAATAAGCAAACTGAAGAAACACTACGCCAATTAAAAAAGGCATGGCATGATTTTATTATTACTAAATCCTCACCTGAAAAAATTAGACCAATAATTTTAAAATCATGGTACAGATGCTTGAAATGGGGAACTAATCCTTATCAAAAAAAAGTAAGTAAAGTTTTGGACGATAAAAATTTAAAATATTTAAAGGAAGAATATGAAGAATTAATTAATCTTAGTAAACCTATAATGGAAAATCTCTATGAATTTATGACAGGTTCCGGATTTTTAGTGACTTTGACTACTAATACAGGCATAATATTAAAAATTATCGGTGATGAAGATGTTAAAAATTCATTAAAGCAAGGGAATTTTATAGAGGGAGCTGACTGGAGTGAGAGAAGTGCTGGTACTAATGCTATTGGGACAGCACTTTATACCGGTGAGCCAATTCAAGTTTTTGCCCATGAACACTTTTGTATTTGTTCCCATAAAGCTACTTGTTCGTGTTCGCCAATACGAGATCCTGAAGGTAAAATTATAGGTGCTTTGGATTTAACTGGGGATTTTAGTAAAGTAAACAGTCATACCCTGGGAATGGCTGTTGCTGCAGCAAATGCTATTGAAAACTGTCTCTTAATAAAACGGGAACAACAAAAATGCCAATTGGCAGATAAATATAAAAATACAATTATTGATACTATCTCTGAAGGAATTATAGCTACTGATACTTATGGAAATATTACTCATCTTAATGGTGTAGCAATTAATATTTTGGATTTTAATAAAAATAACAATATTAATAGAAATATTAGAGAAATACTACCGAAAGAAAATGAAGATTTTTTTAGTATTTTTTCATCAGGTAAATATTTAACCGATGAAGAGATGAATATTTTTACTAAGAAGGGAAATAGCAGATATACCGTTACTTCCAGGCCAATTAGAAATGAAAATGGTGATCCCGAAGGAACTCTTGTAGTTATAAATGAAATTAAGAGGGCTAAGAAAATCGCCCAAAAGATGTCTGGCGCATCAGCTAAATTTACTTTTAATAATTTAATTGGTACTAATAAGCGTTTTTTAGAAATAATAGAGACTGCAAAGCTGGCTTCAGCTAGTGATGCTAATATCCTTTTATTAGGAGAAAGTGGTACAGGTAAAGATGTATTAGCACAAGCTATTCATAATGAAAGTTATAGACGTAATGGTCCCTTTGTTGTTTTAAATTGTGGTGCAATACCTAAAGAATTAATAGGTAGTGAGTTATTTGGCTTTACCGATGGTGCATTTACTGGAGCGAAACGAGGGGGAAACCCGGGTAAATTTGAGTTAGCTGATGGTGGGACTATTTTTTTAGATGAAATAGGGGAAATGCCTCTGGAATTGCAAACAAACCTTTTAAGGGTGCTAGAGCAAAAAAGACTGAGAAGAATTGGTGGTAAGGAAGAAATTTTTGTAGACGTTAGAATTATAGCTGCCACAAACAAAAACTTATTAAAAGAAGTAAAAAAGGGGCTTTTTAGACAAGATTTATTTTATCGGTTAAATGTATTGACTATTGAAATGATACCTCTAAGGGAGAGAAAAGATGATATTCTGTTATTAGTTGAATATTTTTACCAGCGTCTTTTAGAGCAAACAAAAAAAAGAATTTATGACATATCAGATGAATATTTCAAAGTTTTGGAAACATACCACTGGCCTGGAAATGTTCGTGAATTACAAAATGTAATAGAACGGGGAGTTAATTTATCAAGAACCGGTGAATTAAAACTTGAGTTTTTACCTGAAGAATTAAAGAATAGGAAAATAAAACCGGTTAGTTCCGGTTTGGAAGAATTAGAAAAAGAGCTTTTGTATAATTTAATGGAAACTTATAAGGGTAATATTACTCGAGTAGCCAATGACTTGGGTATTGCACGAACAACATTGTACCGAAAACTAAATAAGTACAATATTAATAAGGAATTATTTGTTTGAATAGACGGGAAAAGTATAACAAAAAAACAGTCATCTACAAGGGATGACTGTTTTTTTGTTATCACAATAGATCATTAACTAAAGATGAATTTACCAGGTTTTTTTATACAGATAAATGTAGCAAAGTGTAACACTGTAGCGAATTACTACAATTTTTAAAAAAATCATAACTTGGAAAAGGCCAATAATTAAGTTATTAGAATGGCACGTTTCTTGCAAAAAATTATTTATGGGAATTTATCTAAAAGGAGGTCTGTGAATGAATTTTAATGAGGTGGTAATAGTAAGTGCCTGTCGGACGCCGATAGGTAAGTTTATGGGGAGTTTAAAGGATATCTCGGCCAGGGAACTGGCTATAACTGCAG
>JASKKI010000054.1 GCA_030154225.1 Clostridia bacterium
GTCTAAATTTATGGCATTTCCTATCTTTTTAAAATAAATACCTTTTACATGATCAAAAGCTACAATACCAGGAAAAAATAACCCGTCACTGGGTTCAATACTTAAGGCAATTTTTGCTACATCCTGGGGAGTCAGGTCATAACCTAAAGCCCTCGCGGTAGCCAGGCAGGCAGCACTTATATCAGCAGTACTACTAGCCATACCTTTTGAAATTGGAAGCTGGGTGTCTATTGTTATAGATGCTCCATATATTTTACCCGCGATATGAACCATAGTTTTGGAAACTGCTTGTAAAACTTTATACCTTTTGGGATCATTAATAAATAAATAATCTTCATTATTTAGTTCAACTGTAATTTTGGAAAAACAGTTAATAGGACAGGTTATATGAAAATTAACTTTACTTAATGTTCCTTGTACTAACTCACCACAGGTTCCAGGAGCTATTGCCAATCCTTTCATTTTGACACCTCTTTCCCCTTCTCTCTCCCCTAGTTTATTCAAGTGAATTATATTTTGTTAATTAGATTCTAGAAATTATTAAACAAATAAAAATAAAGATTACCTGAGCCATTTCATTTAGTGCACCATAGGTGTCTCCTGTATGTCCGTTTAAGTATTTACTAATTAATAAAGCGGGTGTCAAGGTAATTAAAAATGTTATGGTCAAGGCTAAAAGATATATGTAGGGTAAAAAAATTAAAAACATAATTAATATAAACAGGGAGGAAATATACCAGTGCTTCCTTTTAGTTTGTTGCCAGAAGATTTTACCAAGACCTTGATTTCGGGCATAAGGGAAAAAACTGAGACAATATAGCATAAACCAGCGCCCGACAACCGGCATAAATAGTATTAAAATTGCTACTTCATTAGCAGGCAGGGATACGATTATACTATATTTTAAAATTAAAAGGGAAATTAAAGCTGTTACACTGTGGGCTCCAACCCTACTATCCTTCATTATTTCCAAAGCTTGTTCTTTAGGTCTGGCTGAAAATAATCCATCCATGGTATCCATATATCCATCTAAATGAATACCACCGGTAATAATAATTTCACTAATTAAAATTATTGCTCCCACAACTAATGGCGGGAGTATGATCTGGGTTAATTTAATAATAAAAAAAAGAATTATACCTATAATTAACCCCACTAGAGGAAAAAACTTGCTCGAACTGCCAAACTCATCTTCCGTAATATTTAAGTTTATTTTTAGGGGAATCCTGGTCATAAACTGAAGTGCAATTATTAAACCTTGCATTTTTCACCTCTATCATAAAGCCAACACCTGTTTAAAAAATTTTTGACCAACTCAGGATTACTAATAAAGTGCATATGCAGGTAAGAAGCTAATAAATTCTCCTTAACATATCCATCATATTTTCCGTTATTAAAGCTAAATGCCCGGGGAAAATTTTCTTCTATTGCCAAAGGTTCAAAACTACTATAATGAAATTCATGCCCTTTTATATATGTTCCTTTAGGTCCTAATATGGAATTCTCCATAGTCATCCCTTCCCTATAACCCATCCCTGCAAGCTTACTGGTCATAAAACACCTTCCAGGGATAAGTCCTGTCATTGAAAATTTATTGTTGGAAAAATCAAATATTTCATTGGTTAGGTACATAAACCCCCCACACTCAGCATATATGGGTAACCCCAAAGCATAGGCTTCTTGTATTGAGTACATGAAACTTTTATTTGCACTTAATTCCTCTAAAAATAGCTCGGGAAAACCTCCACCTATTAATAAACCTGACAATGGCCGAGGAAGAAAACTGTCTTTGAGAGGGCTAATAGGTATTAATTCTACTCCCAGGTATTCCAGAAAATCTAAACTATCCCGATAATAAAAAGAAAAGGCTTTGTCCCAGGCATACCCGATTTTTATTCCGTTATATTTCCCTTTTTCTTCCGGAATAAATACTTGAGGAGAAACTTTGGGAAATTCTTCAGTAGTTTGTGCAATCTTTAAAATTTCTGTTAAAGAAATTTTGTTTTCTAATTCTTCAGCTATTCTCTTTAGATGTTCTTTAAGACCTTCCATCTCTTCCGCTGGAATTAATCCTAAATGTCTTTCCGGCATACCTAAATTAGTATCACGGAAAAGATATCCGACTATAGGTATTTTGAGAGGTTCTAATGCTTCAGAGAGTATCTCTAAATGTCTTGGACTGGCAACTTTATTTAATATTATTCCTGCAATATTTACATCGGGATCAATATTTTTATAACCATAAACTAAAGCTGCTACACTTCGACCCATGGACCTTGCATCTATTACCAACACTACAGGACTTTTAGTTATTTTTGCAATATGAGCGGTACTCCCTAATTCGGAATTACCACCAAATCCATCATAAAAACCCATAACTCCTTCAATAATGGTGATATTAGCATCCCAGCAATTCCTAGACATTAACTCTAAAATAGCATTTTCCCCTAGTAACCAGGTATCAACATTACGGGAATAGCGGTTAGTAGCCAGGGTATGATAAGTAGGATCGATATAATCAGGACCAACTTTTAGTCCCTGTACTTTCAAACCTTTATTAGCAAGAGTTTGCATTAAACCGCTGGTAATAGTTGTTTTACCTACTCCACTATGAGTTCCTGCTATTACTAAACGTGGAATATTCATTAAATTTACTCCTCTTATCTTATTTAAAGTACTAGCGAACAGAAATAACGTACTTAAAAAAAGTCAGGACTAAAACCCAATATGCGGAAGTAAATAACATTATTTTACTTGCTTTCCCAATGGTTTCAACAGTTAAAGGGAAAACCTCATCTCCAATAAATGGACGTTGGGAAGGTACTCCCTGGTAATAATTTAGTCCACCTAGGCGAACTTGAAGGGCTCCACTTACAGCACTTTCGCTGAAACCACTATTAGGACTTGGATGTTTTCGGGAATCTCTTCTCAATATTTTTAAAGAATTTTTACCCGAGTATTCTGGTAAAAGTATGCATATCAAGACAATGGAAAATCCTGTCAACCTAGCAGGAAAATAATTAAAAAAATCATCCAGGCGAGCAGCTACTCGTCCAAAATACAAGTATTTTTCATTACGATAACCCAACATGGAGTCCAGGGTATTAACTGCTCGATAAGTCATAGCTAATGGTGCTCCACCCAGAAATGCAAATAACAAAGGACTGATAATGGCATCAACAATATTTTCCGCAATAGTTTCTACAGTGGCTCTGATAATTTCATTTTCAGTCAAGTTATAAGTATCACGACCTACAATAAAACCTACTTCTTTCCTAGCTTCATTTATATTGTTTTGGGTTAAAAGTGTTTTTATCTTATTTCCGGCATCCCTCAAGCCTTTAACAGCAATAGTAGTTGATATTAACCAGATATTAATAATCCAACCCAGCCAGGGATGAATTAGAGTAAATATGGAAATTAAAAACCAGCTGGATAAATATGTAATGAATAAAACTAAAATTACTAATATGGCCCCTGTCACTAGTTTATAGCTATTACTTTTATATTCTTTATAGAAAATATTTTCTAATTTAGTAATTAATTTACCTATTAAAACTACGGGATGAGGTATACCTACCGGATCTCCAATCCAAAGGTCTAATAAAAATGCTACTAATAGATTGAATATATTCATCTTAACCCCATAATTTCATATAAATATGGTAAATTAATATTTTTTCTAACTAACTCCGCCAAATTATTAAAAGCTTTCTCCCTTTCAAACTTTGTATTAACTGTGGGACTTTGTATGGGCTTCCAACCTTTGCTAATTCTGATATTGTTCAGTATTTGCCGTCTTAATAAATCATTATCAAAAATCCCATGTAAATAAGTTCCTAATATCAACCCATTAGAGCTTATTGCTCCATCCGCTACCTGTATTTTGTTCCCACCCCGTTCTATTAAAACAAAAGGGGTTTTTATTTTTTCAATGATTTCTGTTCTACCCATATGTATTTCATATCCTTCTATATTTAAACCTTGGCATCCAGTTAATAACCCATTATTAACAATTACCTGTCCTTTAACCTGGGAAGTTACTTTTTCCGTAAGAAATTCAGTTTCAATAGGTAATAAACCCAGTCCCCTGCATTCTCCCAGATCAGATTCTATTTGATAGGGATCATTCATTTTTCTACCAAGTATCTGGTATCCCCCACAAATGCCAATTACAGGTGTATTATGCAGAAGGGCTAGATCTTTTATTTGCCGGCTTAAATTAGAAGACTCTAGATATAGCATGTCAGCTATAGTATTTTTGCTACCAGGAATTATTATTAAATCAGGGTTTCCCAAGGATATACCTTTTTTTACAAAACGTAACTTTACATCTATTTCATCGGCCAGTGCATCAAAATCTGTAAAGTTGGCAATATGGGGTAAGTTAATAACTGCGATATCAAGTTTAGCTTTATCCTGATAAGAAGTATTTATTGTTTCAATAACAACGGAATCTTCTTCCGGTATTTTAATATCACTAAAATATGGGATAACCCCAACTACAGGTTTGCCTGTTTTTTCTTCTAAAAAATCTAAAGCAGGTTTTAGTAAATTCAGATCTCCCCGAAATTTATTAATAATCAATCCTTTAATCAATGCCCTTTCTTCCGGTTCAAGTAGTTCTAAAGTGCCTACTATGGAAGCCAAGGCCCCACCCCGGTCAATATCTGCAACTAAAAGTACCGGAGAATTTACTTCCCGAGCCACTCGCATATTTACCACATCATTGGCTTTTAAATTTACTTCAGCAGGACTTCCTGCCCCTTCAATAACTAGTACTTGAAAATCTGCCATTAACTTTTCTAAGCTTTGAGTAATTACTTCCCACGCTTTATCCTTATAAGAGTTGTGATAATGGGTAGCAGATAAATTGCCAATAGGTTTGCCCAGTACAACTATTTGAGATGAAGCCTGTTGGGTAGGTTTTAATAATACGGGATTCATAATAACATCAGGATCTATTCTACAAGCCTCTGCCTGGACAACCTGGGCCCTGCCCATTTCGCCACCGGCGGGAGTAACAAAAGAATTAAGAGCCATATTTTGAGCTTTAAAGGGGGCTACGCGGTAGCCATCCTGTAGGAAAATCCTGCATAAAGCAGCGGTTAGTATGCTTTTACCCACATTTGAACTGGTACCTTGTACCATTATGGTTTTGGCCAAATTAATCATTCCTTTCAACTAAGGAATAAGTTAAAGCATTGATAATTGCAGCAGCAATGGGGCTACCCCCTTTTGTTCCTCGTACTGTGATAAAAGGCACAGGAGCTTCTGCCATTAATAATTCTTTGGATTCTTTGGCACCAACAAAGCCTACAGGAGTTCCGATTATTAAGGCTGGTTTTATCTTTTTTGTTTTACATAATTCCAGTAATGTAAATAAAGCTGTTGGAGCATTCCCAATAGCAATAATATTACCATCCAATTTTTTTTCCGCCAATTTAAAAGCAGTCATTGATCTGGTCTCGCCGGTTTTTTGGGCAACTTCTCTTACTTCCGGTTCATTTAAAAAACACTTGCTTTCTACCCCTAATTTATTTAATGCATTTTTGTTTATTCCCGTTGCTACCATTTGCACATCGGTGATTATTTGACAACCTGCTTTTAAAGCATTAATCCCAGCTTCAATGGCCTGGGGGTGAATTTCTATCCAGTTGGCATAATCAGGATCCCCTGAGGTATGAACAATCCGATGTATTATAGCTTTTTTTAAAGGTGGCCAGTCATGGGAGCCCAGTAAATCACTGATGATCTTCATACTTTTTTCTTCAATTTCCTTAGGATTTATTTGATAAATCATTGTTTACCTCCTGTAAGAATTCCATTACGTCACAAAATTCATAAGCGATCCTAGGATAATTTATTAGTGGCTTATCGATAATAATTACTGGTATATTTAATTCCAGGCAGGCTGTAACTTTGGTATCAACTCCGCCAATAGTACCACTATTTTTCGTAATAACCACTTCGACTTGTTTTTCTTTAAACAAAGCTTTATTAAACTCCTTGGAAAAAGGTCCCTGCATGGCAATTATTTGTTTTGGTTGTAAACCTAGTTCCAAACATTTTTGCAATGATAGCATTTCAGGTAAAACTCTGGCCAGTACCTTTTTTTCCTTTATTAACTCTCTAAAATAATCCAATTGGCGAGAGCCAATAGTAAGTAATATCCTAGTACCTAATTGAGGGGCAAGGGAAGCCGCCTCCTTACTATTGGCCACAATATGAACCAGAGAATTCTTAACGGGTATTTTTATACCTTCCCTTTCCAATCGTAAATAGTTAAGATTCAATTTACTGGCTACCTTTATGGCCGTTAATGAGATATTAGTGGCAAAAGGATGGGTGGCATCAATAATAGTGTTTATATTTTTTTCCCAACATAAGTGTTCCAGGCTGTGTTCATCCAAAACCTGCCTTTGTACATTTGGGGAAACTTCTCGGGCCAAGCTATGTCCATATTGGCTAACTGTACTAATTAAAAAACTATAGTGGTTACTTTTTAAAAAATCAGCCAACTTTCGACTTTCAAGAGTACCTCCTAATATTAAAATCACATCATCACCCCATAGTAAACCAGCTATAATCATCAGTAGTTATAAAATAGGGCTTTATAACAGCTAAAGCCAGGGTTACCCCTTCTTTAATAGTTTTATTGATAAGTAATTTATTGTTATTAGCACCTAGAATTGCAGCAGGTTCACAGACTCCTTTCACTCCCACTTTTTTCTTGACAAATGGTGAACTACTTAAATCTTTATTGGCCTCAAAACACTCATTTAACTCTTCTCTAGAATAGGTTATTAAAGGAATATTAAGTTGAGAAGATAAATATAAAAAGGCTTCTTCCTTTTTTTTAATATCTATTGTAGCTATAGTACTCAAAGATTTAATACTTAGTTTATTTTGCAAGAAGAAATCATAAACTATTTCCATTAACTTGTCCCGGGGAAATTTTTTTCTACAGCCTATTCCTAACACCAGGTTTTGAGGTCTAAGTATAATACAATTATCTTTAATGTTTGGAAAGATGCGTGGTGTAATCAGTACATGCCAACCAGGATAATAGTCTTGAAAATCATTGATATTTTTAAAGGAACAGATACTTTCAGGTAAACAAATTCCCTCTTCAGTCCAGAACGTATAAGAATGACCTGCAAGCAAGGCTTTATTAAAATATTTGATGTTTTTAACAGGTTCAATTTTCATTTTCCATTGCCCAGCTATAACATCAATGGCTTGTAAATTATTAATATCCGTAGCAGTGGTAATTACCGGCTGGCAGCCTGTAAGTATTGCCAGTTCATGGGCCAGCCTGTTAGCTCCACCTAAATGCCCGGAAACAAGGCTAATAGCATAATTATTATTTTCATCCATGACCACTACTGCGGGATCACGGTCTTTGCCTTGTAAGAAAGGTGCTATAACCCTTACAGCAATACCTGTTGCCATGATCATAATGATACCTTGACAATTTCTAAAAACATCATCGATTATACTTGCTAATGTATCATATTCATTATTCCAACCATCTTTATTTAGTTTCCTAATTGTAAACCTTTCAACTATTTGAGGAGCCAAGTTATAGATTAGGTCCCCTAAAGAAAAACCTTTTTCCGTTAGGGTTACTACCGCTACTCTTTTCATTCTGAACCCTTTCTATATTCATGGCTAAAAGTGGGGTCATATAATTTAGAGAAAGAATACTTTTTATTTAAAAAATTACCCACCATTATTAAAGCCGTTTTTGTAATATTTTCATCCTTAACCTTTTGACAAATATCAGCAAGGTTACCATAAACAATTTTTTCATCAGGCCAAGAAGCCTTTTGTACTACAGCTACTGGTGTATCCTGGGGATAATATGCAACTAGTTCTTCTATTACCTGGTCTATCATACCGACACTTAAAAATATGCACATACTGGTTTGATGTTGGGCTAAAGCTCTTAATTGTTCTTTTTCTGGAACAGGGGTCCTGCCTTCTAGCCTGGTCAAAATCAAGGTTTGGGATACATCGGGAAGGGTAAACTCCTGTTTTATAGATGCGGCGGCAGCTAAAAAAGAGCTTACACCAGGTACAATTTCTACATCAATGCCATTTTCTTTTAATGGTTCTATTTGTTCTTGAATAGCCCCATAAATACTGGGGTCACCCGTATGTAACCTAACAACAAGTAATTTATCTTCTACGCTTTTTTCTATAACAGCCAAAACTTCATTTAGAGTCATATGAGCACTATTATAAATGCAGGCAGTATCTTTACAATATTTTAACAACTCCGGATTAACTAAAGAGCCGGCATAAATTACAACATCGGCCTTTTCTAAAATTTCTTTTCCCTTCACTGTAATCAATTTGGGATCACCGGGTCCTGCTCCTACAATATAAACTTTCATGATTATTCCTCCTGTTTTGTAGCACTAATTATAAAAACGGGATTTTGACTTTGAAGCATCTGATAACCATTCACCATTTTTATCTTGTTTAAAGCTATTTGTATGGCATCTATTTGCCCTTGTAAACTATTTAATACCTCTAAAGCTAAGTAAGTAGTATTTAAGGTAATTGCATTTATAACGAGATTTTGGACACTAGTTTTATACCATAAATAGTGAATAATTTCCTGTAAATTACCGGTACTTCCCCCAATAATTGCTTTGGTAGGTTTAGTAAGTTCAGGAAAGATATCAGGAGCAACTCCATGAACTACCTCTAGATTTTGGCACTTAAATTTTTCTTTGTTGGCTTTAATTAGCTCAACGGCCTCAATATTTTTTTCAATTGCTAAAACTCGACCTGCCGGAACATTTAGAGCAGCTTCTATACTTATACTACCAGTACCAGCACCTACATCCCAAACAATATCGTCTTTGTTAAGATCAAGTTTAATTAAGGTCAAAGCCCTTATTTCCGATTTAGTCATAGGAACTTTATCTCTAATAAAAATTTCATCGGGTAAGCCATATCTATTCATCTAAAATCACCATCACAGTCGGATCTTTATTATCATCAGATAGAGAAAAGACTTCGTTCAATCGCAAAGTTTTTATATTTTCATCAGGATAACCAAGATTTGTACAAATGTGTATCAAGCCATAATTTCTTCCTTTAGATAATAAATAATTACAGATTTTTTCGGGATTATTAATAGGATCGGTTAAAAGAGCCATTTTTGGAAAATGGATATATTTATCCAAGGTAAGGAGAGACCTACCGTGCAAATTTAATAAAACTGCATCATGCCAGGGTAAGGATAAACGAGCAAAGGCTACCTGCATAGAGCTTATGCCTGGTATTACTTGTATCTCTTCTCTAGGAAAATAGTTAGCTAAAAAAGTTAACAGGCTGTAAAAACCAGGGTCACCGGAAACTAAAACAACAACTTTTTCCTGGTGGTAATGTTTTTTTATCCACTTAATAACATCTATTAAAGGGGATTTGATTACATAATATTTTTTTCTAGTATGTCCTAACCAGGGAGCCAAATTACGTTCACCACCAATAAGGACATCTGCTCCTTGGATTACTTGTTTTGCTTCAGGAATGATGTACTGACCAGTACCGGTACCCGTCCCTACAATGGTAAAAGAGGCCAATTTAATTCCTCCCCAAATTTTTTTGCCTTTTGGTCTAAGGTTAAGATTTTTCTCCTATCTTTTAAAAGAACAGTACCCACTTGTACTTTATTAAATAAAAATTTTTCAGCCCTTAAACTCACTTTGTGGCAAATTAGCTCCCAGACCTTTTCAAAGCCACATTGTTCAACTAGTTCCATAGCTTGTTCAGTAGTGGTACAATTTAAGACCTTTTTAACTAAATCAACAGGTGCAGCTAATGTAGCTAAATAGGCGGCCAATGTTTCCATGCGACCATCGGCAATCCTGTTATGGGTATGAAAATTTCCACAAGCTACTTTTAGAAGTTTACCAGGATGGCCCCAAAGTAAAATTTTTTTAAAACCCACTTTTTCACATTCTTCTAACATAAAACCAAGGAAATTACTAGTTTGACAAATGACATCATCAGGAATACCGTGATTAACAGCACTTTGATGACCGATATTTCCCGGAGTTAGCACAACTATCTTATAACCTAAGGCATAAGTTATTTTCAGTTGGGGAACCAGTGAGTTTTTGTATGCCTCTTCCGACATGGGTTTAACAATTCCTGTTGTACCTAAAATTGATAATCCCCCTACAATTCCTAAATGGGAATTTAATGTTTTTTGGGCTAAGATTTCTCCATTAGGAATGGAAAGCTCAACTTCAATCCCTTCTTCTAAGCCTTGAGTAACTTGTAAAATTTCATTAATAATCATTTGCCGGGGAATAGGATTAATGGCCGGTTGGCCTACTTCAACAGGTAATCCAGGTTTAGTAACTATTCCTATTCCTGTTCCGCCTTTAATTTTAATACCGGAAAGACTTGTTTTTCTGGCTTTGGCCCAGACCTGTACACCATTTGTTATATCAGGGTCATCTCCTGCATCTTTAATTACATAACAGCAAGCTTCACTAGTTAATAATTTACTCCCATATATTAAAAAAGTAGCTGTGTTACCTCTTGGTAAAGTAATATTTACTTTATCTGTATATTCCTGTTTTAACAGCATTAAAACAGCCGCTTTAGCTGCAGCAGCTGCACATGAACCGGTGGAAAAGCCTTCCCTTAAATTATTTACCATTTATTCTAACCTCTCCAATGTGGGTTTAATCTGAATAGGAATTCCTGCCCAAGTCAAAATTACCTGATCAGCTTCTAATGCTAGAAACTGATTAGCTCTCCCAACCAAATCACGATATATTCTACTCAAAGTATTAGCAGGGACAATTCCAAGTCCTAATTCATTAGAAACAATTATCAAATGGCATGAAGATTTTTTGATTTGTGTAACCAATTGTTTTAGTTCTTCTAGTACTACTTTTTCTTTACAATATTGGATACTTGTTTCGATATTATCAATATTCAAATCCTTTAAAAGAATATTGGAAATAAGAAAAGTTAGGCAGTCTAGAAGAAATACTTTATGCTTGTCAAGTACTGATTGGACTACCTCATTAATATTTATAGGTACTTCGTAAGTTTTCCAGTTTGCCGGACGTGTTAATTTATGGAGTTTAATTCTTTCCTTCATTTCCTCATCCAGGGCTTGGGCAGTAGCAAGATAAGCTACATTTTCTGATAATTTTGCAGCTAACTTTTCAGCATAAGAACTTTTGCCACTGCGGGTACCACCAATAATTAATGTTATCGCCATTAAATTGCCTCCAGTTTATCAATTTTCTTGGTGAATTTTTGCTTCTAATTCAATAATTTTTCTATTTTTATTCCATAACCACTGGGCATATTTGGAGTTATTTTGCTGTAATCTTTTATTCTCTTTTTCAAGTTTTGTTAATAAAAGCCTTTTTTCTCTTTCAATTTTTTCTATCAAATTCATTAATACACGCCGACTGATTCTTAAATGTTCAACTTGTTCTTCCAGTTCTTTAATTCTATTAATTAATAATTCTTTACTATACCCTTCATACATAGAACATACCCCCGGAATCTTTTTAAATATTATATTCCGAGGCCGAGAATTCTAGTCATAATAAGAACAAAAACATAATCTTCAGTGCCTTTATCGGCATACTTTTTTTCTTACTTTCCTTAATATTAAAGAAAAAATAAATCCTTTAGCTGTACTGAGCCAAAGGATTTACCGTTTTTTAATCCCATACTCACCTGAACCTTACACCGAGGTTAGACGCAATGTATTAGGCAGGTCTTCTGGCTCACGGATCTTCCTTACCTAAGCCTTCCCTTACTAAACGTAAAGTGGCATCTTTTAGGCTCGTCCCCGATTACAGCGGCGGGACCGCGTCGGATTTTCACCGAACTTCCCTTTTCCCAATACCTTTATATTATTAAATTAATACTAACAATTTTCCAAAATCAGGTCAAGCTATAGGTGGTTTTAATTTATCAAAATTTGTAGAAATTCTGGTTACAGCTTCCTCTAACAGAATTTCCGGTTGAACCAATCCAATGCGTACATATCCTTCTCCCTGTTCACCAAAAGCAACTCCCGGTACTACAATTACACCTGTTTTAAAAGCTAGAACTTTGGTGAAATCATATGAAGATTTAAAATTTTCTGGAATAGGGGCCCAGATAAACATAGAAGCCTTTGGTTTAGGTATGGACCAGCCAATTTTATTTAATCCTTCAATAAGTATATCTCTTCGATTTTGATATGTTTGGGCTGTTTTGCGGACACTCTCCTGAGAACCTGTTAAAATATAGGCGCCGGCTTTTAAAATAGCTTTGAAGCTACCAAAGTCAATATTTGTTTTAATTTTTCTTAAAGTATTAATAATATCTTTATTCCCGACTGCAAATCCTAACCGACATCCTGCTAAATTGTAAGTTTTAGATAAAGAATGAAATTCAATTCCTATCTCTCTAGCTCCCGGTACTGAAAGAAAGCTAATAGGTTTAAACCCATCGTAGGCCAACTCCGAATAAGCAAAATCATGACAGACAATAATATTATATTTCCTAGCAAAATCAACAATTTCAATAAAAAACTCATAAGTAGCAGTAGCAGCCAGTGGATTACTGGGATAATTAATCAACATTATCTTAGCCTTATGAGCAATTTCTGGAGGAATAGCTGTGAGGTCAGGTAAAAAATTATTCTCTTTAGTAAGTGGCATAGGGTAGGGAATTGCTTCCGTCAATAATACTCCAGCTTTATAGATGGGGTAGCCGGGATCGGGGATTAAGGCTATGTCACCTTTATTTAAAAAACCCCAATAAATATGACTTAAACCATCCTGAGAACCCATTAGTGGTAAAACTTCGCATTGAGGATCTAATACAATTTGATCCCTGTTATAATACCAATTTGCTACTGCTGTTCTAAATTCTGGCAACCCATCGGTCAAGGCATAACCGTAATTGGCAGGATCCATAACATACTCAGCCAGTATTTTCCGAAAATCTAAAGAGGGAGGTAAGTCAGGACTACCTATACTTAAATTAACAACCCTTACCCCTTCACCGATTATTTGTTTAGATAAATTGTCAATTTCAGTAAATATCCCTCCCGATAATGCTTCTAATCTTTTAGCTTCTTGCATCTAATCAACTCCTCTTTTCTTACTTTCAATTTTTCCACTAAAGAGTAGTCTATTTTGACAGAGCCTAAAGAAAACCCTGCATCTTTGTTGCTGCCATGCCAATCAGAACCACCGGTCATAAGTAAATCATGCTTTTTTGCTAAAATGTAATATTTATCCACAGCCTGGTTATTATGTTCAGGATGCCAAACTTCTATTCCTAAAAGACCCATCTTTAACAAGAATGGAATTAAATTATCATCGGGATTTACTCCCGGATGGGCTAAAACAGGAATGCCACCGGCATCTAAAATTAATTGAATTGCTTCCGGAGGAGTTATTTTATATCTAGGAATATAAGCGGGACAACCAGGACTTAATAGTCTGGTAAAGGCTTCTTTAATACTTTTTACATAACCTTGTTCCATTAAAACCTTAGCTACATGAGGTCTGCCTATTGCCCCCGGACCAGAAACTTCAAAAACTTTATCTAAACCAATATTAAATCCCAGTTGATTCAAACGTTTAACCATTTTTTTAATCCGTTCCTGACGGGACTCCTTCATAGCTTGTAACTTTTCATTTAAATTTCTATTTTGAGTATCAATTAAATACCCCAAGATATGAATTTCTTTTTGCTCCCAAACCGTACTAATCTCAACACCTGTTATAAGCTCGATACCAATATCTTGGCTCGCCTTTAATCCTTCTTCACAGCCACTTAAGGTATCATGATCGGTAATGGAAATTGCAGTAAATCCCTGAGTTTTTGCTGCTCGAACTACAAATTGGGGAGAATATTCTCCATCAGAAGCATTAGTATGTATATGTAAATCAGCAATTTTATTCATTAGGCAACACCTTTTTTAGAACTCTTAAGAAATTATTACCCATAA
Source organism: Clostridia bacterium (assembly GCA_030154225.1). Lineage (GTDB taxonomy): Bacteria > Bacillota > Peptococcia > Peptococcales > BICA1-8 > JASKKI01. The sequence goes on from JASKKI010000054.1 coordinate 14,009, forward strand.
TATTTGCAATATCGGAGGAAGAAAAACCTGCTTTTTCTAATTTCGGAATTAACATATTTATTTTTGTTACATCCTCTAGTCCGTCCGGAGTACTATCTATTCCATCAAAGTCTGAACCTAATCCAACATGTTCAGGACCCATAATTTCCGATGCATAAACAATATGTCGTACAACATCATCAATACTAGCCTTATAAGGATTGTCATTCAAAAATTTGGGATAAAAATTTATCCCAATAACTCCTCCCACACGGGCTAGTGCCTTTAACTGTTCATCAGATAAATTTCTTACGTGGGAAGCTAAACTTTTACAGCAAGAATGGGAGGCAATAATTGGCTTATTAGTAATTTCTATTACATCCCAAAATCCTCTTTCCGCTAAGTGGGATACATCAATAACCATCCCTAAATCATTCATTTCTTTTACAACTTCTCTACCAAATTTAGATAAACCTTTTCCAAAAGGTTCTTCGCCACAGCCATCGCCTAGTTCATTTCTATTATTCCAAGTTAGGGTTAATACTCTGATTCCTAATCGAAATAAACATCTTAAAACCCCTAAACTACCAGCTAAAGCTTCTCCCCCTTCAATTGCTAATAAAACTTTAACCATTGAGGGGGAAAATGTTATTAAATCCTTTTTATTTAAGACAACTTCAACAAATTCTATATCCCGAATTTCTTTATTTATTAGATCTATCAACTCTAATGTATGTAACAAGGAATTGTGGGGCTTATAAAAATCCTCTATAAATAAAGCCATAAACTGTAAATTTACCCGTCCTTTTAGGCGGGGAAAATCGAGATGACCTAAATCAGATTGTTTTGTTAAAGATCTGATACCTTTAGAGACTTCTAAAATTGAATCACAATGTCCATCAACAATTATATATTGCAAATTTAGGCCTCCTTCTTATCTTTCTTATTATAAATTAAAACCTGTTTATTCCACTAGAATAAACAGGCAACGTAATTATGCTTACAATTATCTCGGTTCAACAATTAATTTTATAGCTGTTCTTTCTTCACCATCAATTAAAATGTCAGTAAAAGCTGGAATACAAATTAAATCTATACCACTAGGAGCAACAAAACCTCTTGCAATTGCCACTGCCTTAACTGCTTGGTTAAGAGCTCCGGCGCCTATAGCCTGTATTTCCGCACAACCTCTTTCCCGGATCACCCCTGCTAAAGCTCCTGCAACAGAATTTGGACTAGACTTTGCTGAAACTTTCAATACTTCCATCTAACAGTTACCTCCTCGTAATAGAATGAATAAAAAGTGTATTATTTAGTATTTTATGTATTCTACATGTAAAAAAGAATTCCTTTTTTACAGAATAAAAAGTTTAAAAACTCTTTAAATAATTGTAAAAAATCAAATAAATTCCTGAATTCTAGAAATAGAAACAGCTTGCCCGGTATTTGGGTCAAGAGTTAAAATAACTCCATTCAATTGGCCGACACCGTTAGCTGTTTCAAATTTAACTGGCATTTGGGTGAGAAATTTATTGATAACTAATTCTTTTTTGACACCTAATACTGAATCCCTAGGACCTGTCATACCTAAGTCAGTTATGTACGCAGTTCCTTTAGGCAATATTCTTTCATCTGCTGTTTGCACATGGGTATGTGTTCCTAAAACTGCAGCTACTTTTCCATCTAGATACCAGCCCATGGCTACTTTTTCTGAGGTAGCTTCAGCATGGAAATCAACAATAATTATCGAACATTTTTTTTCAATATCATTTATTAGTTTATCAATTATTAAAAAGGGTGAAATTAAAGGTGGTAAAAAAACTACTCCGGAAAGATTAATAACTCCAACATTTATATTATTAGCTAGGGAATAAATAGTATACCCTTTGCCTGGTGTTCCCGGAGGGTAATTGGCAGGGCGTATTAAGTAAGGCTGGTAATCAATAAAATTAATAATTTCTCTTTTGTCCCAAACATGATTACCCATAGTAATGACATGAATATTATAGCTAAATAATTCGTCTAAAATCTCAAAAGTAATACCGTTTCCACCTGCAGCATTTTCTCCGTTGGCAATAACCAAATCAAAATTATATTCTTCATATAATTTTGGTAATAGTTTTTTTACTACCATCCTTCCTACATTACCCACAATATCACCAATCATTAATACCCTAACCATGTATCCTCCTCTTGGATTTATGTTTATGGTTAATTTATACTATCATAATTAATTATTAATAGCAAAGAATTAAAAGCGACCGCATCCGGTCGCTTATTTTTTACAGCTTTATTTGGCATAGTCCACTGAACGTGTTTCTCTTATAACAACAACTTTAATCTGTCCAGGATATTCCAATTCTTTTTCAATACGTTTAACAATATCCCTGGACATTTTAATTGAGGTTGCATCATCAATTTTATCTGGTTTTACAATAATCCTAATTTCTCTACCAGCTTGGATTGCAAAAGACTTATCTACTCCCTCAAATGAGTTAGCTATTTCTTCCAGTTTTTCCAAACGTTTTAAATAAGCTTCCAAAGTTTCTCTTCTAGCACCAGGTCTAGCAGCAGAGATTGCATCAGCTGCAGCAACTAACACAGCTTCTACAGTAGTTGGATCTATATCACCATGATGTGCTTCAATGGCATTAATAACATCCTTATTTTCACGGTACCTTTTAGCTAGATCTGCACCTATGGTAACATGTGGTCCTTCCACTTCATGGTCTACTGCTTTACCTATATCATGCAAAAGACCTGCTCTTTTAGCTAAAAGAACATCTACACCTAATTCTGCAGCCATCACACCAGCTAAATTAGATACCTCAATAGAATGTTTAAGCACATTTTGCCCAAAACTAGTTCTGAATTTTAATCTGCCTAAAAGTTTAATTAATTCAGGATGTAAACCATGTACTCCTGTTTCAAAAGTAGCCTGTTCACCCTCTTCACGTATTTTTTGTTCTACCTCTTTTTGCGCTTTTTCTACCATTTCTTCAATCCGGGCAGGATGGATCCGACCATCCAAAATTAGTTTTTCCAATGCTACCCTGGCAACCTCTCTCCGAATAGGATCAAAACCGGAAAGAATTACGGCCTCAGGAGTATCATCGATAATTAAATCAATACCTGTTAATGTTTCTAATGTTCTAATATTACGGCCTTCTCTACCTATTATTCTCCCTTTCATTTCATCATTAGGAAGAGCAACCACTGAAACGGTTGATTCAGCAACATGATCAGCTGCACAACGCTGTATAGCCAAAGAAATGAGTTCTCTTGCTTTTTTTTCGGCTTCTTCTTTTGCCTGAGCTTCCATATCTTTAATCATCATGGCTGTTTCATGTTTTATTTCTTCTTCAACCCTAGCCAGTAATAATTCTCTAGCTTCTTCAGAAGTTAAATTGGAAAGTCTTTCCAATTCAGCAAGTTGTTTACCATAAAGTGTATTTATCTCTTCTTTTAATTTCTCTATATTGTTTTCTTGGCGTTGTAGATTTTCTTCTTTTCTTTCAATACTCTCGAACTTACGGTCGAGGGATTCTTCTTTTTGCATTAAACGTCTTTCAATTCTTTGTAACTCATTACGTCTTTCTCTAATATCTCTTTCAGCTTCAGTTCTTAATTTATGAGTTTCATCTTTAGCTTCTAAAATGGCTTCCCGTTTAGCTGCTTCTGCTTCTTTTTTTGCTTCCTCTACAATTTTTGCTGCTGCATCTTCAGCAGATTTAATTTTTGCCTCGGCTATAATTTTTCTAAGTAAATAGCCAACTAAACAACCAATAGCTAAAGTAATTAAGGCAATTAATATATTCTGTATGACATTCACCTCCTCTAATCAAATTATTCAAACAATCCAACTAATTTTATTTCAATAATAAAAACCGAGTAAAAACTCGGTTTTATAGAAACTACACTATTATCCTAACGGGTACGGTATATACAAATCCCTTCCCAAAAATGGGTTATTG
>JASKKI010000055.1 GCA_030154225.1 Clostridia bacterium
AGTGTTTTTTTTAAAAGCTGGTGTTTACTATTTTTGTAAAAATAATTTATAATAAATAGAGAACTATGTTCTACTATAGGTGTTGATACATAGTTTTCGTAATTTATTTCAACAAATCAGTCTTCTTTCAAATGGAACATTTTGTTTAAATTAAATTAGTGGAAAAAGAAGGTGAGTATACCCATTGATTATCTTGGCAAACTACTTACTGCGTGAGTAAGTCCAAAAACAGAAAGGATGGTCACCATGCAGGTAAAGGACTTTTTTTGGCGTTACTTTCAAACAACTGGTTGTATTAGTGCTTATTTAATCTATAAAGAACTGGTGGATGGAGATGAAATATTACCTCCCTTAGCTGTACCTGAGGAAGATAGGTGAAATTATTGCAAGAGATTTTAAAAACTAAGGCTATAGTTTTACGAGCCCGTAACTATAGTGAAGCAGACCAACTTTTAACACTTTATACTGAAAAGGCGGGGAAACTTACTGCCATAGTAAAAGGGGTGAAAAAGCCTAAAAGTAAATTAAGAGGTGGTGTACAAGTATTTAGCCATACAAATATAGCTTTATTTTTGGGGAAAAGTTTAGCAACAGTTACGCAAGCGGAACCTATTGATACTTTTTCACCGTTAAGAGAAGATTTGCTCCGAATGAGTTATGCTGCTTATTTAGCCGAGTTTTTTGATGTAATCACACCAGAAGGTGAACAGGATATCAGGCTTTTCACATTATTTTTAATAGGTTTACACCTCCTTTCTCTAGACGACCCGTGGTTAGTGGCTAGGGTAATGGAAATAAGGTTGCTAACGGAACTAGGGTACCAGCTGCAATTAGCTAATTGTGTTAATTGTGGACAAAAGGTATCTTTAGGTATTCTTTTTGCACCTGAATCAGGTGGTGTAATTTGTCCTGATTGTAGTGGAGAAAAACTAGGAAACGGGATAATTAAAATAAGTGGAGAAACCATTGTATTACTTTACCAGTTCATGGAGATGGAATTAAGTAAAATTAATCGCTTAAGAATTTCTGCAAAGGCCAAAAAAGAAATTGAGGAAATATTAGATTTACATATAACCGCCTGCTTAGGAAAAAAACTTAAGTCCAAGGACTTTCTTAACAGCATTAGTGTATAAGTGCTATTATGAATAATTCTTCCCCCTAAGGGCATAATTTCCCTGAAGGGGGTATTATTATGGATGAATTAACTAAAGTGGATTTATTAAGGGAAAGAACTGGTGTTGGGTATAAAGAAGCTAAAGAGGCTTTAGATAGAGCAGGGGGCGATGTTGTTCAGGCGCTAATTTATATTGAAGAACAGCGTATAAAGTTAGACGAAGATCTCCAAAATAAAGGTCAAAAAATTTTGAAGCAAGTTAAGGAAATAATTAAGCAGGGTAATATTAAAAAAGTTAAGCTTAAAAAAGATAACAAAACAATTTTCCAATTTCCTGTTAATATTGGAGCCATAGGAATTGTCGGGGCTATGATAAGTCCTACCTTTGCTTTTATAGCAGCTATGGGAACAGCAGCTGCTTTAGCCAATAAATATACTTTAGAAATAGAACGCCCCGGGGGAGAAGTTGAGATCGGGGAAATTCAACTTACAGATGGGGACGAAGAAGGGTGAAAGAGTAGAAGACTATTCAGCTACGGGAAAGGTTAAGGCTAAGGCTAAGATATTTTTACAGCCTCAGCCTAGCGAACGAAGTGAGCGAAACCTTAACCTTGTTTGAACTATTGACATCTGACTAGCTTTTTGCTAAATTTAAATGGAATTAAATATGTTCCAGCTGTGAAAGAGAGGAGTATCTGTTGATAGCTTCTTAAGCGAGCCGGGGATGGTGGGAGCCCGGTGAAGAAAAACAGAGAAGGGCGCTCTGGAGCTTTTGTACACAAGGTGGATATACCAATACTTTACGGTATATCAATCAGGGTGGAACCGCGGGATAACCTCCCGTCCCTGTTTTAGGGACGCGGGGGTTTTATTTTTAGTGGAAAAATCTCAACCTTAACCTTTAATTGATGAAGGAGTGTGATTTTCTATGAATTTTCAGGATTTGATTTTAGCCCTTAATAAGTTTTGGGGAGAAAAAGGTTGTATTATCCAGCAGCCTTATGATATTGAAAAAGGGGCAGGTACGATGAACCCGGCAACTTTCCTAAGAGCTCTTGGTCCCGAACCCTGGAATGTGGCTTATGTAGAACCCTCCCGCCGGCCAACTGATGGCAGGTACGGCGAAAACCCTAATCGTTTACAGCATTATTATCAATACCAGGTTATATTAAAACCTTCTCCCACAAATATTCAAGAGATTTATTTAGATAGTTTGCAAGCAATAGGGATTAATCCTTTAAAACATGATATCAGATTTGTAGAAGATAATTGGGAATCACCTACTTTAGGAGCCTGGGGATTAGGTTGGGAAGTATGGTTAGATGGAATGGAAGTAACCCAGTTTACTTATTTTCAGCAGTGTGGGGGAATTGACTGTAAACCTGTTAGTGGTGAAATCACTTATGGGATTGAACGATTGGCCATGTTTATCCAAAAAAAAGATAGCGTTTTTGATATAGAATGGGTAGATGGTATTACTTATGGGGATGTTCACCACCAAGGAGAAGTGGATTATTCCCAATATAATTTTGAAGTAGCTGATACCAGTATGCTTTTTATGCTATTTGATGCCTATGAAAAAGAAGCCATGAGGGTATTAGAAAAAGGCTTAATTCAACCTGCGTATGATTATGTCCTTAAGTGTTCTCATACCTTTAATCTTTTAGATGCCAGGGGAGCAATAAGTGTTACTGAAAGAACAGGTTATATAGCCAGAGTTAGAAATATGGCTAGGGCTTGTGCCCAAGGTTATGTAAAACAAAGGGAAAGTTTGGGATTTCCTTTGTTAAAAGACCCTCAGGAACGAATGTTATTGGGGTTGGAACCTTTGGTAAAGGAGGTAAAATAAATGCGTAATTTACTTTTGGAAATTGGAACTGAAGAAATACCTGCCAAGTTTATGCCTCCTGCCTTAAGGCAGTTAAAAGAGTTGACAGAACGCAAGTTTAAAGAGGCAAGATTGCATTTTGAGGAAATAAAAACCTATGGTACACCCAGGAGGATAGTTCTTTTTGTTAAAGGCTTGCCAGAAGTACAAAAAGATCTTATTGAGGAGGTAAAAGGACCTTCTGCTAAAGTAGCTTATGATGGGGAAGGGAATCCCTCCAAAGCCGCTATGGGCTTTGCTCGAGGTCAAGGGGTTGATATAAAAGACCTTACTATTAGAGAGACCGAGAATGGTGCCTATGTGTTTGCCTTAAAGAAAGTAGCGGGGCAGCCTGTAAACCAGGTTCTTCGGGAATTATTACCCCAGTTAGTTTTGGGAATAAACTTTCCTAAACCGATGCGTTGGGGTAATAATGATATAAAATATGCTAGACCTATTCGCTGGTTAACAGCTCTATTCGGAAATGAAGTAATAGTATTTAAAATTGGAGATGTAGCTAGTGGGAATATTTCCAGAGGACATCGTTTTTTGGGCTCTGACAAGATAGAAATTCCAGATGCAGAAAAATATTTTGAGCTTATGGAAAAGAATTTTGTGGTAGTGGATCCCGATCTACGTAAAGAAATGATCATTAAACAAATTAAGGAATTAGCTTTTTCCGTAAATGGTCGAGTAGAATTGGACCAAGATCTTTTAGAAGAAATTGTTTTTTTAGTAGAATATCCCACAGCTTTAATGGGTGGGTTTGCTGAAAAATACCTGGCTATACCTAAAGAAGCTGTAATAACTCCCATGAAAGAACATCAACGTTATTTCCCCGTTTTAACAGGTACAGGTTCTTTGATGCCAAAATTTATAACAGTACGCAATGGTAATAGTCAATATTTAGATATTGTTCAAGCAGGAAACGAAAAAGTACTGGAAGCCCGGTTGGCTGATGCCAAATTCTTCTATGATGAGGATCAAAAAAGAAAGCTGGAGGAATATGTTGATAAGTTAAGGGCAATAGTATTCCAGGAAAGCCTAGGTACTATTTATGAGAAAGTAGAACGTATAATGCAGGGTGTCAAAACCCTGTCTCAAACCCTTAATTTAGATAAAGGGGTAGAAGAAAGGGCCCTAAGAGCGGCTTACTTATCTAAGGCTGATCTGGTGACCAATATGGTTTATGAATTTCCGGAGCTCCAGGGAATAATGGGTGAGAAATATGCTCTTCTTTCCGGTGAAAACCAGTTAGTAGCCAGGGCTATTTTTGAACATTATTTACCCCGTAATGCTGAAGATATTTTGCCGGAAACCCTGGAAGGTACATTAGTTAGTATTGCAGATAAAATAGATACTATTGCCGGCTGTTTTGCAGTGGGTATTGAGCCAACAGGCTCTCAAGACCCATATGCTTTAAGACGCCAAGCAGCAGGGATTTGTAACATTATACTAGACAAAGGTTTAGATCTTCCCTTAACTACTCTAATTGTTCAAGCTCTAGATAATTACCAAGATAAGTTGAATTTAGAAAAAGCAAAACTGACTAAAAACATTTATAACTTTTTTGAACAGAGGGTTAGAAATATTTTAGCTGAAGCTGGTCACAGGTATGATGTGATTGAAGCAATTATTACTACCGGATATGATAACCTTAATGATACTCTTTTAAGGGCACAAGCTGTAGAAAAAGTTAAAGGTACAGAAATCTTTAACAAGTTATTAACTGCCTTTACAAGGGCAAATAACCTGGCTAAAAAAGCGGAAAGTGATATAGTAGATGAAAATTATTTAATAGAAACAGTTGAAAAAGAACTATATAATAGGTTGATTAAAACTCAACAAGAACTAACCCATACTATTGAACAAAAAGATTATACTAAAGCATTAACCCTTGTAGCTCAATTAGAAGAAGCTATCAATGCTTTCTTTGAAGGTGTTATGGTTATGGCTGAAGATGAAAAGATAAAAGCTAATCGTCTAGCTATTTTGCGTAAAATAACTAAACTTGTTGAACCTGTTGCTGATTTGACTAAAATCGTCCAAAATTAATATGATAAATGACCGTTGTTTTTGAACGGTCAATTTTTTTCTGCGTATTATGCGGCCCTGGTCTTTATATATATTATTTTTAATTATCGTTCTAAGTTAGAATATATTGTAGATTTGTGCTGGAATTTGTTATAATTGGAATGTATATAAAGAATTTGCGTAATTTTGTAAATTTGAGGGTGATAATTTTGGGCTTAGTGGATGTGGCAAGCTTACAGCCGGGAATGATATTAAAGGAAGATGTAGTTGATATTAATTACAAAATACCTTTAGCTTGTCGTGGTGTAAAATTAACTTCACAATTAATAAAAAAGTTCTCTTATGTAGGGATACCTGTTGTAAACATTGAGCTTCCCAAAGAAGTTACAGAACAGATCATGATAGAAACTAGTGAAGTTTTAAAAAATATTTTTGAGACGGTAGGAAAAAATCAAGAAACGGATTTTAATAAACTTATCCCTTTTGCAGAGAAAATAGTTAACTTAATTATCACTTATGGTCAACAAGTTATAGATGAAATATTTTTGCTTTGGAAAATGGACCAGTATACCTTTCATCATTCTATCGGCACAGCTTTTTTTCGGTATTAATCGGTAATGAGCTTGGTTATAATGAAAGCCAACTTAAGGACCTAGCTTTAGGTTCACTGCTCCATGATTTAGGAAAAGGTTTAATTCCCAGTGACATTTTAAATAAACCCGGAAGATTAGCCCCTCATGAATTTGATGAAATAAAAAAACATCCTTATCTAGGATATAAAATTTTAAAAGAAAACAGTAGTTTTAACGAAAAAATTTTAGTAATCCCCCTTCAGCATCATGAACGGAAAGATGGTAATGGGTACCCCCTTATGTTAAAGGGTGATAGTATACACCCATATGCTAAAATTGTTTCCATTGCAGATATGTTCTCAGCTTTAACTACTGATAGGGTTTATCGTAATAAAGTTAGTAAGTTTGTAGCAGGTGAATATTTAATTGATGCGTCTAATTATGCCCTGGATAAATATTTAGTAAATGTATTTTTATACGCCATTTTACGGGATATGAAAGATACCTGGGTAATACTAAGTAATGGTGAAATGGGTAAAATTATTTCCGTAAATTATAAACATCCTACCCGTCCCAAGCTTGCCATTTATAAAGGGAACGAGTTTATAAGTTTGAAGGATCTGACCAAGTACCCCCAAATCTTTATAAAAGATTACCTCAAATAATCTTTTTGGCCCTTTGACATCGCCTAGCATTATTGCTTAAATAAAGACCTGAAATCCTCAATGTATTACTTATACCATTGTGGTTTCAGGTCTTTTTATATTAAGATAATGGTAAGGTTATAATAAAATTAATTACTGGAACACAAGATTTACTAATCACTATAGTATTAATAATTAAGATTATAATTATTAAAAATTGGAGGTTATTTTGTTGGTAGAATTACAAGATATCTGGAGAGCCAGGGAAAATCTAGCAGGAGTAATCCATCATACTAATTTAGATTTATCTCATACATTTAGTGAATTATCGGGAAATAAAGTATATCTGAAAACAGAAAATTTACAAAAAACAGGTTCTTTTAAAATACGGGGCGCTTATAATAAAATTGCCAGCCTAGATGAAAAAGAAAAACAAAAAGGGGTAATAGCTGCCAGTGCCGGAAATCATGCTCAGGGGGTGGCATTTGGGGCTAATAAAGCTGGAATTCCTGCTACTATTGTAATGCCTGAAGGTGCTCCATTGTCAAAAGTAATCGCCACTAGAGGTTATGGGGCTAATGTCCTATTGTATGGAAGTATATATGATGATGCCTTTAATAAGGCACAAGAAATACAAAATGAAACAGGTGCAGTATTTGTACATGCTTTTGACAATAAAGAAGTTATAGCTGGACAAGGAACTATTGGTTTAGAAATACTAGACGAATTACCTGATGTAGATGCTATTTTGGTCCCAATTGGGGGAGGGGGGTTAATTTCCGGGATTGCTACAGCTGTAAAATCCCTAAAATCCAGTATCAAGATTATCGGAGTAGAGGCGGAAGGTGCTGCCTGTGTCAAAACATCCAGAGAAAAAGGTGAAGTTTTTCCATTAACTTCTGTCCACACCATTGCTGACGGCATTGCAGTTAAATGTCCAGGTAGTTTTACATTTGATTTAATTCAAAAATATGTTGATGATGTAGTTACTGTCAGTGATGAAGAAATTGCCAGTACTATTCTTCTATTGTTGGAAAGGGCTAAATTGGTAGCAGAAGGTGCTGGTGCTACTGCCTTAGCCGCCTTGGTCTACCGGAAAAACCTGATTAAAAACAAAAAGGTGGCAGTGATTGTAAGTGGAGGCAATATCGATGTTAACTTTATGTCAAGAATAATCGAAAAGGGTCTAGTGAAAACAGGCAGAAATGTTAAATTAACCACTATTATGTCCGATAAACCTGGTAGCCTGCAGCATTTTTTAAGTATCATTGCGGAAAACAAAGCTAATGTTATTTCCATTCATCACGACCGTTTAGACCCTGATATTCCATTAGATAAAGCTCAAGTAGATGTAGTACTGGAAACCCAGAGTTCAGACCATGTAAAAGAGTTAATTAGTAATCTTAAGAAACATGGGTATGTTGTTAATGTAATCTAAATAAGGAGAGAGAATTTTGAGAGAGTATAGTTGTTTTGATATTTTAGGGCCTATTATGGTTGGCCCGTCTAGTTCTCATACTGCTGGAGCTGTTAGGTTGGGAAGATTAGCCCGTTCAATTATCGGTGGTTTACCGGAAGAAGTGGAGATTTTGTTACATGGTTCATTTGCTCAAACTTACCGAGGACATGGAACTGATTTAGCTTTAATAGGAGGCTTATTGGGTTTTAATACTAATGATGTCAGAATAAGGGATTCTTTTTCTTTTGCTCAATCAGTTGGGTTAAAGTTTCGTTTTATCTCTACTGATCTAGGGGATGGTTTTCATCCTAATACAGTAAAATTTATCGTGTTTACTAAAAATCAGGAAAAACTGACTATTACAGGGTCATCTATTGGGGGTGGCAACGTAGTTATTACTGAAATAAATGGCTATGAGATTAAATTAAAAGGGGACTTACCCACTATCATTACTACTCATCAAGATGTACCGGGGGTAATTTCCCGTGTCTCAGGTGTATTGGCTAATTATAAAATTAATATTGCCTTTATGAGAGTTTTCAGGAAAGAAAAACGAAAATTGGCCCAGATGATTGTAGAAACTGATGAACAGGTGCCACAAGAAATAATTGAAGAGATATTAAAGCTGGAGCCAATAGTAAATGTTCGCTTTATTGAACCGGCCTAAGCTATTAAAGGGTTAAATTTAGGGATGTATCCTATGCATGTGAATACTTATTGAGGCATCTGCTTCTAGGTCTAGCTTAAAGGATGCATCAATAATAAATGGAATTCATCGGATGCTATTTTTTACTGTGACACTATCACACTTACAAACTTTTAAAGTTACAATGAACGATGAACTATATTAGCTTTGGGGTGATTACCGTGCATTTTCGGAGTGTGAAAGAATTAATTCATGAGGCAGAAAAAAGGTCTATAAAACTATCAGCCGTGATTAAAGAAATGGAAGTAGAGGTTCAGGAATATTCATTAGAACAAATTGAACAGAGAATGTTGGAACAATGGTATGTTATGAAAGAATCTGCCCATATTGGTCTAAAAGAGCCGAAAAAGTCAATGGGTGGACTGATTGGTGGGGAAGGAAAAAAGCTTAATGAATATAGGAGGGGTACCAAAACCTTGGCTGGGCAAGAAATAAATAAAGCTGTCAGCAGGGCCTTAGCTGTGGCAGAAGTAAATGCCTCTATGGGTAAAATTGTTGCTGCCCCTACTGCCGGTTCCTGCGGGATCCTACCCGGAGTATTATTAACAGTCCAGGAAGAATTTAATATTCCAGATAAAGAAATAGTAGATGCCCTATTCACTGCTTCAGGCTTGGGGATAATAATTGCCCAAAGAGCCTCTATTTCTGGAGCTGAAGGAGGGTGCCAAGCTGAGTGCGGTGCAGCAGCAGCTATGGCGGCTGCTGCTTTAGTAGAAGTAAGAGGCGGTTCTCCTGCTCAGGCAGGTCATGCCTGTGCCATTGCCTTAAAAAATGTATTAGGGCTGGTGTGTGATCCTGTTGCTGGTTTGGTAGAGGTACCCTGTGCTAAGAGGAATGCTCTGGGAGCGTCGTTGGCCCTTGTGGTTGCCGATATGGCCCTTGCCGGTATTGAAAGTGTAATCCCTGTTGATGAAGTTATCATTTCTATGGGGGAAGTAGGTCGGGCTCTTCCGGAAAGTTTAAGGGAAACGGCCCAAGGGGGGCTGGCTAATACTCCCACCGGTAAAGAGCTTAATGAAAAGTTCTTAAGGAAATGTGTCTGTCAGAGCTAAAATTTTCGAAAATTTGGCCTAAAAAGCCAAATTTTTTTTACACATTTTTACGAAAAATTAATATAATATAAGGTAAAAAATATGTCTCATAGAAGGACTTTTCAAAAATAAATAGTATATAATAATTTAAGTATTAAAGGGAAATGTGCATCATTTTTTTAAGATTTTGTCTATGAACTAATTACTTTTCTCTGTAGTACCGTAGATTCTGTAGAACTATAGATACGTAAAATTGTTTACACCAATTTTACTAAGGTGGTGATAATTATTCAGCTTAATGAAAGACAAGAAAAGATAATTAAAATAGTTAAAGAAAGAGGTCCTATCACTGGAGAACAAATTGCAGAAAAACTAAATGTAACCAGACCTTCTCTAAGACCTGACCTGGCCTTTTTAACTCAAATTGGCTTGTTAGAGGCAAGGCCTAGAGTGGGTTACTTTTATTCCGGTAGAACACCTAACTATGGTGTAATAGAACAAATAATGAAATTACGAGTAAAAGATTATAAATCGGTACCTGTAGTAGTTACGGAAAAAACCTCAGTATATGATAGCATTGTTGCCCTTTTTGTTAATGATGTCGGAACATTATTTGTGGTAAGTGAGCAAGGAATTTTGGAAGGAGTAGTTTCCCGTAAAGATTTGTTAAAAACCGCTTTGGGAAAAATAGATGTAAATCAGCTTCCGGTAGGAGTCATTATGACTCGTATGCCTAATATTATTACTACTACTCCGGAGGAAAGTCTGTGGAGTGCAGCCCGCAAATTAATAACCCATGAAATCGATGCCTTACCCGTAGTTAGGAAGGTTTCCCAGCATGGTGGAGAAAAAATTGAAGTAATTGGACGTATTTCCAAAACAAATATTACAAAAGTATTTGTTGACTTAGGTTTGGGTAGATTGGATATTTTAGGAGGGAAAAATGATTAAAGAGAAACCGATTATTTATGTAATTTCTGACTCCCTAGGTGAGACTGCCGAGTTTGTTGCTCGGGCAGCAGCCAGTCAATTCAATGGGGCAGGTGTTGAATTCAGACGGATACCTTATGTGAGTGATGAAGAACATTTAATAGAAATTATCGAAGAAGCTAGTCAGTATAACAGTCTTATTGCCTATACCTTAGTATTAGAAGATTTAAAACATTTTTTAGAAGTAGAAGCTGCTAAACGAAATGTACCTACAGTTGATATTTTAGGACCTATGATGAAAGGAGTTCACAAGCTAACGGGCTATGAACCTCGCCGGGAACCCGGGTTATTACATAAGTTGGATGATGATTACTTTAGAAAAATTGAGGCCATCGAATTTGCCGTAAAATATGACGATGGTAAAGATCCCCGGGGCATAATTTATGCTGACATAGTGTTAATAGGGGTATCGAGAACCTCAAAAACTCCACTGTGTATGTATTTAGCCCATAAACGTATTAAGGCCGCCAATATACCATTGGTACCGGAAGTCAGCCCACCTGAGGAATTATATAATTTATCAAAAAATAAAGTTGTTGGTCTGACTATAAAACCTCATCTTTTAAATGAAATAAGGCAGGAAAGGTTAAAAACACTAGGTCTTGTTTCTAATGCCGATTATGCTAGCATGGAAAGAATATTGGCAGAATTAGACTATGCAGAAACAATAATGAAAAGGGTCGGCTGTCCGGTTATTGATGTATCTAATAAGGCTGTTGAAGAAACGGCCAGTAAAATCTTACAAATATTTTATCGGGGGGATAATGGTGTTAAATAAAAAATATGTTTATTTGTTTCCTGAGGGTCGGAAGGAAATGAAATCCCTTTTGGGTGGAAAAGGTGCCAATCTAGCAGAAATGACTTTTATCGGACTCCCTGTACCTCCTGGGTTAACCATTACTACTGAGGCTTGTATTGATTACTTTAATAATAAAAAGGAATTACCCCAAGGCTTAGAGGAGCAACTTTGGGACAAATTAAGAATTGTTGAAGAAAAATCCGGTAAAAAATTTGGGGATATAAACAATCCTCTATTAGTTTCTGTACGTTCAGGTGCTGTAATCTCCATGCCTGGTATGATGGATACCATTTTAAATCTGGGCTTAAATGATGAAACAGTGTTGGGGTTAGTAGCCAATACTCAAGATGAACGTTTTGCCCTGGATTGCTACCGCCGTTTTATCCAAATGTTCAGTGATGTAGTAATGGGTGTTGAACATTATGAGTTTGAGACTATTTTAGAAAAACATAAAGAAAAAACTGGTGTTACCCATGATCACCAGTTATCTATTCAAGCTCTAAAAGATATTATTAGAGAATATAAAGTAATAGTTAAAAGGGTTAGTGGACAGGATTTTCCCCAGGACCCGTCCCAGCAGTTGATTTTAGCTGTTAAAGCTGTATTTGACTCTTGGGATAACCCCCGAGCACATGTTTATAGACAAATTAATAAAATCTCCTATGACCTAGGAACTGCTGTTAACGTTCAAGCTATGGTTTTTGGTAATATGGGTAATACCAGTGGAACAGGTGTAGCCTTTACCCGAAATCCATCTACAGGAAAAAAAGAGTTATATGGTGAGTATTTGATCAATGCTCAGGGGGAAGATGTGGTGGCGGGGATACGTACACCCCAGCCTATTAAACAGTTGAAAAATGACCTACCCGGGGTTTATGAAGAATTTGTTAAGGTGGCTAATCTTCTGGAGGCCCATTATAAGGATATGCAAGACATCGAATTTACTATTGAAAAAGAAAAACTCTATTTATTACAAACCCGTACGGGTAAGAGAACCACCAGTGCAGCTATTAAAATAGCCGTGGATATGGTAGATGAAGGTGTAATTTCCAAAGAAGAAGCCATATTAAGAATTGAGCCGGGACAATTGGACCAGTTGCTTCACCCCAGTATTGATCCTAATGCCCAATTAAATGTGATAGCTAAAGGTTTACCTGCTTCTCCAGGTGCAGCCAGCGGGCTGGTAATATTTGATGCCGATGAAGCGGAAGTCTTGGGTAAAGAAGGTAAAGATGTCTTACTTGTGCGAACTGAAACTACACCGGATGATATTCATGGTATAGTAGCAGCTAAAGGGGTATTAACCAGTAGAGGCGGAATGACAAGTCACGCAGCGGTAGTTGCCAGGGGTATGGGTAAACCCTGCATTTGTGGTTGTGAAGAATTGAAAATTGACTATGCAAATCAACAGGTATTAATTGGTAATCTCGTTGTTAAAAAAGGTGAAATTTTATCAATAGACGGGTCAACGGGGCAAGTTATTTTAGGTAAAGTACCTTTGGTTGATCCGGAGTTAAGTCCAAGTTTCCAGAGATTACTGGTTTGGGCTGATGAAATTAAGGCTCTGGATGTTCGAGCTAATGCAGATAATCCGGAAGATTCCCAGAAAGCCAGGGAATTTGGAGCAAAAGGAATAGGTCTTTGTCGAACTGAGCATATGTTTATGGCCCAAGATCGTTTACCTATTGTGCAAGAAATGATTTTGGCTGAGAATACTGAAGAAAGAGAAGAAGCTTTAAAGAAATTATTACCTGTCCAGCAGGATGATTTTTACGGTATCCTGAAGGCGATGGAAGGTTATCCAGTAACTATCAGGCTTTTAGACCCTCCACTACATGAATTTTTACCAAATATTGAGGAACTCGTAGTAGAAATAATGGAATTAAAACATCAAGGTGAAGAAGTTGAAAAAATAAAAGAAAAAGAAAATCTCCTGCGCAAAGTTAGAGTTTTGACAGAGTTTAATCCTATGTTAGGTCATAGAGGTTGCCGATTAGGTATAACTTTCCCGGAAATTTATCGGATGCAAGCTCGGGCAATTTTCCAGGCTACTGCCCAGCTTATTCGGGATGGATATAATGTTTTCCCTGAAGTTGAAATTCCACTGGTGATAGAAGCCAATGAATTAAATATATTACGTCAGGAAGTAGAGGAAGTTGCTAGAAGTGTTCAGGAAGAGATGGGAATAGAATTTGAATATACTGTTGGTACAATGATTGAGCTACCCCGGGCCTGTGTAACTGCTGGGGAAATTGCCAAGCATGCCGATTTCTTCTCTTTCGGTACTAATGATTTAACTCAAACAACCCTTGGATTTAGTAGGGATGATGCTGAAGGAAAGTTTATGCAGGAGTATCTTGATAAAAAGATACTACAAGACAATCCCTTTGTTGTATTAGACCGGGATGGTGTAGGAAAATTAATTGAGGTGGCTGTAAATGGCGGCCGTAGTGTAAAAAGTGATTTACTAATAGGTATTTGTGGTGAACATGGTGGTGAGCCCAGTTCGATAGAGTTTTGTCATTTAAGGGGCTTGGATTTTGTCAGTTGTTCACCTTATCGAGTTCCCATTGCTCGGTTAGCTGCTGCTCAAGCCCAGATTAAGTATCCAAGAAAGTAAGATTTTTTGTTCCACATAGTGGATAATAGTGCCTCTGTTTATACAGAGGCACTATTTTTCAAGAAACTAATACTATGCTTTTATCTCTTTCTGAGCTGTTTCTTTATTAAAAATCCATATATTAAGTCCTCAGATTTTAATTTTTTTAAAGTCCAAAACCTGATTTTTGATTGCTGTTTCGGTTGGAAGTCTTTCAATACTTGAGGCTCCAAAGAAACCTATTACTCCTTTAGTCCGTTCTAAAACATACTGGGCATCCTGTGGTTCTGCAATCGGTCCTCCATGACAGATAACCAGTATATCTGGATTAATTGACTTTCCGGCGTCATGGATAGACTGTATTTTTTCCACACATTCATCTAACGTTAAAGCAGTTTTTGCACCTATCGTGCCTTTTGTGGTTAAGCCCATATGAGCAACCAGGATATCTGCACCTGCTTTAGCCATTTTTTCAGCATCTTTTTCATTAAATACATAAGGTGTAGTCAATAGATCTAATTCATGAGCTTTTTTGATCATTTCAACCTCTAAATCATAGCCCATACCAGTTTCTTCAAGATTAGCTCGATAAACACCATCGATTAAGCCGACAGTTGGGAAGTTTTGTACACCTGAAAAGCCAATTTCTTTAAGTTGCTTTAAAAATATATCCATTAGTCTAAAAGGGTCAGTACCACATACACCTGCTAAAACAGGGGTATTTTTAACAACTGGTAATACTTCACTGGCCATTTCAACTACTATGGCATTAGCATCGCCATAAGGCATAAGGCCTGCTAAAGAACCTCTTCCAGCCATTCTATATCGACCAGAATTGTAAATTATTATTAAATCTACACCGCCTGCTTCAGCGCTTTTGGCAGATATACCTGTTCCGGCACCAGCCCCTACTATAGCTTTCCCTTGAGTAATTTGTTCCTTAATACGTTGTAAAATCAATTCCCTTGCAATTGCCACTTTTTACTACCTCCTTATTTCTCTAACATTTCTACTAATTTTTTTGCCATAGCTAAGGCAAAACTCTCATCATTTATATCAGTGTCCATTTCGATTAATTCAACCTTATTTTTGTCAATACCTTTACGTAACTCTTCAAAAAGAGCTGTATCCTCTTCGGGACCATAGAAAGGTTTGCCTTCAACATCAATTAAGGATACTCCTTTGAGTGGTAAGAATAGCGCAGTTGGTCCTTTAGCCATATTGAGTTTAGACGAAATAATCTTACCCAGTTCTTTATTTTCCTCTACTGATGTTCTCATTAATGTAATAGTGGGATTATGTTTATACAGATTTCTATTTCTAAACTTTTCAGGAACAGTATCCATTGGCCCGAAGTTAACCATGTCCAGTGCACCTGTAGAAACAACTTGTGGTATTCCAGCTTTGGCAGCGGCTTCTAAGCGGTTTGGTCCCGCTGATAAAACACCACCTACCAATTCATCGCACCATTCGGTAGTAGTCACATCCAAGACACCTTTTATGAAACCTGCTTCAATAAGACTTTCCATTGCCTTTCCACCTGTTCCTGTTGCATGGAAGACTAAAACTTCATAACCGCATTTTTCCAAATATTCCCGTGCTTTAGTAACGCAAGGAGTTGTGACACCAAACATTGTAGCACCAATCAGGGGCTTATCATCCCCTGCCTGGGGTGGTGTACCTTTGGCCATACCTGCAATTGCAAAGGCTGCATTAGCAAGTATTTGACGAGATAAGCTGTTAATACCGGAAATATCTACAACAGAATACATCATAGTAATGTCCTTTACACCTACATAAGGACGGGTATCACCCGAAGCTACCGTAGAAACCATTATTTTTGGTACTCCTACTGGTAAAGCCTGCATTGAGTATGTACCGATGGTGGTTCCCGCTGTACCACCTAAACTGATAATACCTGCAACCTCATCTCTTTCGAATAAGTCAGCAACTATTTTTGCAGCACCTTTCATCATTACGTCAATTGCTTCACCACGGTCATCCTTTTCAATTAATTTTTCTAGATTTACACCTCCGACTTTTGCTACTTCGGTATTTGGAATATCAGGTTTAAAATAGGGGGTTCCCTTTACGCCGGCATTGATGACAATTGTTTTA
Organism: Clostridia bacterium; assembly: GCA_030154225.1. GTDB lineage: Bacteria > Bacillota > Peptococcia > Peptococcales > BICA1-8 > JASKKI01. Next base: position 15,934 of record JASKKI010000055.1, read on the forward strand.
ACTCCTGCGCTTTCAATAACATCTTTAATAAATTTGAATTCCTGCCCTTTAGTATCCAGGGTACCTAATATAACCACTTTCCTAGTCATATAATTCCTCCTTAAAATTGAAAATTTCCTATTCATTAATAAAATAAATGCAAGAATTATGCCGATCGTCCAAGCTGTAAATTCATTATTAGTGGGAATTGGATTTCTCAAAAATAAAAAAATGGGAAAAATTTTCCCAAATAATATTTCCCAATCTATTGTCATTTGTTTTTAATATTATATTTTTTTATTTTATTAAAAAGAGTTCGTCGTGTTATTCCTAGATATTCTGCTGTTTTAGTTCTGTTCCAGGAGAATCTCTCCAATGCTTCTATTATTAATTGTTTTTCAAGGGCGGCTGTTGTTTTATTGGCCAAAGTTATAAAATGGCTGCTATCCAGTGGAGCATCTATATGAGAAGTAATATACTGGAATTGACCAGGTAAATCCTTAAGGCCAATGACTTCTTCATCACATAAAATTACAGACCTCTCAAGTATGTGTTCCAGTTCTCTTACATTTCCAGGCCAGTCGTATTGCATAAAGGCATCTAAAGCCGCAGGTGTAAGTTTGCGTATGTTACGATCAAACTTCTCATTTATCTTTTTAAGAAAATGATTTACTAAAAGAGGAATATCTTCCTTATGATTTCTTAAGGGGGGTGTATTTATAGATACAACATTTAGACGATAATATAAATCCTCTCTAAAAATACCCTGGGCAACGGCTTTCCTCAGGTCTTTATTGGTAGCACAAAGTATCCTTACATCAACCTTAATAGTTTTACTGCCTCCCACCCGTTCGAACTCCTGTTGTTGGATAGCCCTTAATAGCTTTGCCTGGGTTTTAAGACTCATTTCACCAATTTCATCTAAAAAAAGGGTTCCCTTGTGAGCTAACTCAAAGCGACCTAGTCGTTGCTGGGTAGCTCCAGTGAAGGCTCCTTTCTCGTGACCGAAGAGTTCGCTTTCAAGAAGATTCTCCGGTAAAGCAGCACAGTTTACCTTAACAAATGGACCATTGTAGCGGGAACTGTTATAGTGGATGGCCCTTACTATTAATTCTTTACCTGTACCACTTTCCCCATAAACTAACACATTAACATTTTTGTCAGCTACTTTACTTACGATATCATAGATTTCCTGCATTACTCGACTTTGACCGACAATTTCATCAAATCCTTTTTTTCTTATGAGCTCTCTTTTTAAATGTTCATTTTCCTTTTTCAGATTGGAATAGTTTTTAAAACGGTCAGTGGTTTCCTTGATACTAACCTCTGTTGGTATTCTTTCAAAGCTAGAGCCTCCTCGTATAATATGTTTAGTTCCTCTTTAAATAAACAATTTCCAGTTTTAAAAAAGAAGACTTTGTTCTTTGAAAACTAAATATATACCACTTAAA
>JASKKI010000008.1 GCA_030154225.1 Clostridia bacterium
CTGAAGTAAAAATAAATTTTTTGTTCAAATACTATACACAAAATACATAAAATGTTATAGTATAGGTAATGTAAAAATGCACTTTTATATAATACAGTTACCTCGGGGGTGATAAAGAAAGTTGTTGGTATTATATTAAATTATAGATGTAGAAAACTTGATGAGAAATTAAAGGCGGACAAAAATATATGAATAGGAAATTGTTAGCAATAATCTCAATATTATTATTATTTGCCTTTGTAGCAACTGCTTGTGGTAGCAGTCAATCTAAGCAGGAAGAAAAGAAAGAAGAACCTAAAAAAGAAGAACAAGCTAGTAACGAGCCTAAAGTTATTAAATTAGCTCATGTTGTAAATGAAAAAGATCCTTATCATTATAATGCTTTAAAATTTAAAGAAATTGTAGAACAAAAAACTAACGGAAAGGTAAAAGTTGAAGTATATCCAAATGCTGTTCTAGGTGATGAACGTACTTTAGTAGAGGGTATGCAGGTTGGAACAGTAGACATGGGTATTATTACCAACGGACCTATTGCCAACTTCTTGCCAGAAATTGCAGTATTTGAAATGCCTTTCTTGTTCGCTTCACCGGAAGAAGCTTATAAAGTTCTTGATGGTGAGGTAGGGCAAAAAGTATTAAAAAAACTTGAACAAGTCAACTTAAAAGGTTTAGCTTTTAGTGAACGTGGTTTTAGAAATCTTACTAACTCCAAGCGTCCTGTAAAAAAACCGGAAGATGTAGCTGGTTTAAAAATAAGGGTTATGGAAAACCCTGTATATATCGAAACATTTAAAGCTCTAGGTGCTAATGCTGTACCGATGGCCTGGACAGAAGCTTTAACTGCTTTCCAGCAAGGTGCAGTTGATGGACAAGAAAATCCCATTAATGTAGCCTATGCTTTCAAATTATATGAAACCCAAAAGTACTTATCTTTTACCAGACACACCTATGCTCCAGCAACTATTTTAATGAGCAAGAAACTATTTGATTCTTTAGATAAAGAAACTCAAGACATAATCGTTAGTGTTGCTCAAGAAACAGCACAACTTACCAGAAAGTGGATTGCTGAACAAATGCAAGAACAATTGAAAGTATTAAAAGAAAATGGTATGGAAATCGAAGAAAATCCCGATATTCCTGCCTTCCAAGAAGCAGTTAAACCTGTTTATGAAAAATATGGTAAGAAATTTGGTACATTAATAGAGGAAATAAATCAAGCTAAATAACTTTAAGAAATTGGCACCTTGCATTTTTAAGCAAGGTGCCAATAAAATACACCGGGGGTAAATTTATGAGTAGAGTTGTTCAAATCTTTGACCTTTTAAGTGAGAGTATTGATTGGCTAGTAACGCGATTGGTATTTATCCTTATAGCCGGTATGGTTCTAGTAACAACTTCCCAGGTAGTTTTCCGGGTTTTCTTTACAGCCCTTTCTTGGAGTGAAGAATTATCTCGGTATTTACTGGTCTGGGGAACCTTTTTTGGTGCTACCATGGCCTATAAAAGAGGTAACCATATTGCTCTAACTTTTGTTGTTGAAGCTTTTGGTTCCAAGATGAAAAAAATATTCTCTATAATAATTTACATTTTATCTATGATATTTTTTGGTTATGTAATTTATTATGGCTGGCAAATGATAAAAATGCAGGTTTTCCAAATTTCACCTGCCCTTTCCCTACCCATGCAATATGTTTACCTAAGTATACCAATTAGTTTATTTATTATGATTATTCATGCTTTAGCAGGAATAACTAAGGAATTTACCGATTTAGTAAATGGGGGTGAATTAAAGTGACCACCCTGTTATTCGGAACTTTTCTAATATTACTTTTATTAGGTGTTCCTGTAGCAATAGGTATCGGACTTACTTCACTGGTAGTTTTAATAAGCCAGGATACTTCATTGATCGTTTTACCCCAGAGAATGTTTGCGGGAACAGATTCTTTTCCACTGGTGGCAGTGCCCTTTTTTATTTTAGCGGGTGATTTATTAGCCCACGGAAAGGTTTCGGAAAAGCTGGTTCAGTTTGCAGATTCCATTCTAGGCTTTTTAAAAGGTGGGCTCTGGGTGGTAGCTGTTATGGCCTCCATGTTCTTTGCTGCTATATCTGGTTCAGGTGCTGCTACAACGGCAGCTGTGGGGACACCATTAATCCCTGAATTGAAGAAAAAGAATTATAGTGCTCAGTTTTCAGCAGCTTTAATAGCGGCAGGTGGATGTACTGGAGTTGTCATACCACCATCTGTACCTATGATCATTTATGCTGTCATAGCAGACCAATCTGTAGCAAAATTATTTTTAAATGGCTTTGTTCCAGGTATTTTAATGGGGGCAAGCTTAATAGCTATTGCTTTATTCATAGCTTATAAAAATAACTATCCTACAGGTGCTAAATTTTCTGTTGCTAATATCTGGCGGACATTTAAAGGTGCAATCTGGGGTTTAATGACACCGATAATCATCTTAGGTGGAATTTTTTCCGGGTATTTTACTCCATCAGAGGCAGCGGTAATAGCAGTAGATTGGGCGTTATTCGTAGCCATATTTATTTATAAAGATATGGGCTGGCGAGATATATTCAGGATTATTACCCGTTCAGCCATTACCATGTCAGTAATCATGTTTATTATTGCTACTTCTAATACATTGAGCTGGATTTTAGCCAATTGGCAAATTCCAAATCAAATTGCTAATGTAATTCTTTCATTATCCCAAAACAAATTTGTTTTGTTGTTATTAATAAATATCATTATTTTAATTGCCGGTATTTTTATGGAAACCGCTTCTGCATTAATAATTTTAACTCCTGTATTCTTGCCACTGGTTGAACAATTGGGTATAGATTTAATCCATTTCGGATTAATAATGGTAATTGGTTTAGCAATTGGTATGGTTACTCCTCCTGTTGCTATCAATCTTTATGTGGCCAGTACTATTTCCGATATTCCTATTGAAAAGATCAGTAAGTCGGTAATACCGTTAATGTTAAGTTTGGTATTTGTTTTGTTGGTAGTTACTTATTTACCTTTAATCTATGATGTTATTTTCTAGAGTGAAAAGGAGGCAAATTATGAGGAGTCATGAAGTAACAAAAGGAATTGCGAGAGCACCACACCGTTCTTTGTTTTATGCAATGGGATATTTGCCTGAGGATTTAAAAAAACCGCTCATTGCTGTAGTAAATGCCCACAATGAGGTTATTCCAGGTCATTTTCATTTGGATGAAATAGCCCAGGCAGTAAAGCTTGGGGTTGCTACCGCCGGGGGGACCCCTATTGAATTTCCAGCTATCGGCATTTGTGATGGAATAGCTATGAATCACAGTGGGATGAAATATCCATTAGCCAGTCGGGAATTAATAGCTGATTCTATTGAAGCCATGATGATGGGACATAAGTTTGACGGTATGGTCTTAATAGGAAACTGTGATAAGATTGTACCTGGTATGCTTATGGCAGCGGCTCGTTTGAATATTCCTTCTATATATGTTAGTGGCGGGCCAATGTTACCTGGTCGCTATCAGGGTGAAGATACCGACTTGATAAAAGGTGCTTTTGAAGCAGTAGGAACTTGTGCCAGCGGTAAGATTACCGAAGAAACATTAGAAGAAATGGCCCAAACAGCTTGTCCAACCTGTGGTAGCTGTGCCGGAATGTATACCGCAAATACAATGAATTGTTTAGCCGAGGTTCTAGGATTGGCTTTACCTGGTAATGGCACTATCCCTGCTCCTTATGGTGCACGAAGAGGACTAGCTAAAAAAGCAGGACTTAAGATAATGGAATTAGTTGAAAAGGATATTAAACCCAGAGATATTATGACTTTAAACGCTTTCCGGAACACTATTGCCGTAGATATGGCCATAGGTGGTTCTACCAATACAGTACTACATCTTATGGCTATTGCTAACCAGGCAGAGGTTAAACTAGATTTAGAAGAGTTTGATAAAGTGAGTTCTGTTACTCCGCATATTTGTAAATTGAGTCCTGCTAGTGAGCACCGGATCAGCAATCTTCATGAAGCCGGGGGTATTCCGGGGGTCATAAAAAGACTGCTCACAGCAGGGTTAATTGATGGAGAAGCATTGAATGTCAGCGGATTAAAGGTAGCGGAGATAGCCGAGAAAGCACAAATTTTTGATAATGAAGTTATTAGACCACTGGATAAAGCTTATTCACCAACAGGTGGTATTGCTATTTTAAAAGGTAATCTAGCTCCTGAAGGAGCAGTTATCAAACAAGGTGCAGTAGCCAAGGAAATGTATACCCATGAAGGTCCTGCGCGGGTCTTTAATTCTGAGGAAGAAGCCTTTGATGCCATTATGAGCGGCAAAATCAAAAAAGGTGATGTAGTAGTTGTTCGCTACGAAGGTCCTAAAGGTGGACCAGGTATGCGGGAAATGTTAAGCCCTACAGCTGCTATTACCGGAATGGGTCTTAGTAAAGAGTGTGCGTTAATTACCGATGGAAGATTTTCCGGAGGTTCTAATGGTGCATCTGTTGGTCATATTTCCCCAGAAGCTGCGGAAGGTGGTCCCATTGGACTTCTAGAAGAAGGGGATATTATTCAACTGGATATACCTAACAGGATTTTAAATGTGAAGCTTTCTGATGAGGAGTTAGCGGCAAGAAAGGCAAAGTGGGTAAAACCACCAACCCAGGCCATGCCCAATTCCTATCTCAAAAGATATGCTGCTTTAGTTACTTCCGCCAGTACTGGGGCAGTAATGCGTGACGACTTGTAAAAGGGCTCTAAAAGTGCTCCTGGCTGCGTTCCAGAAAGTGTCCGAAATCCTCAACATATTAGTATACGTCTCCGGTTAGGACAAATGTTATTAACAATATCAATTAATAATTTGGGGTCAGGCTTTTTATAAGTGTATAATTATAAGCACTTATCTAAGCCTGACCCTATTTGTGTTAAACCAATCTAGCGCAAATAAAACCTTAAATTAGAATGTAAATTTGCAGGAATTTTGTGGAAAAGTATCGTACTATTTTATCATCGATTATTTTTGGAGTGAGAATTAATGTTTGATGATATTAGAGTAAATAAACAGGTATTGATTATTATTCTAGTAGTTACTATTGCTTTATCGTTTTGGGCAGGTGCTAAATATGCCCAGTGGCGATTAGTACAAGAGCCCTTAACAATAATTGATGAGAGTGTAGAAAATGAAGAAAAAATTGAGGAAGCTGAACAGAAAGTTGAAGAACAGCCTGTCAAAATTTTTGTGCATATTACCGGTGCAGTAAAAAAACCGGGGGTATATCAATTACAGGAAGGGGCAAGACTGGAAGACCTTTTAAAGTTGGCAATCCCAACGGAAGAAGCAGATGTAGATACCTACCTGAACCGGGCGGCACTATTATATGACCAGGAAAAAATAACAGTTTATAAAAAAGGTGAAAAGGTTTCCTTGCCTCAAATAACTGGTAAGACTGGTACTGTTAATAACAAGATTAATATAAATAATGCCTCACTTCAACAGTTAGAAACCCTTATCGGTATAGGGCCTACCAAAGCCCGGGCCATTGTTGATTACCGGAATAATAATGGAAGATTTAATTCCATTGAGGAGCTAATGAATGTTAAGGGGATAGGACAGGCCACCTTTGATAAGCTAAAAGATCAAATAACGGTAAATTAAATATAAGGTTAAGGTTAAGGTAAAGGTTAAGAAAAAAATCTTTTCCTTAACCTAGCGAAGCGAAACCTCAACTTTATCGGTGGACGGAGCACATTGTGATAAACTGACCTTCATCATTACACGTCAAGAAGGATTACATTCATGGTCACACTTTTTTACTATAAAACATTATATTCAATCCCGAAGGGCTTTAAGGCTCTGGGTAAAATGCCGTGAACATGGGCGATTAACACCCCGTAATTGACAATTGGTATACCTTGGTCTTTGACCTGTTTTATCCGATAAAGCATTTCTTTACGGTTTAACATACATCCGCCACAATGAACTACCAGTTTATACTCTTCTAGGTTATCAGGAAATTTGCTACCATTGGCAAATTCAATTGATAATTCTCCGCCCACCAATTGCCTGAGCCAGCGGGGAATTTTAACCTTACCAATATCATCAGGTTGTTGGTGATGGGTACAAGCTTCGGCGATTAAGATCTTATCTCTGGGCTTTAGGCTGTCAATGGTTTTTGCTCCCCGAACTAGGGTCAAAAGGTCCCCTTTATACCTGGCCATCAGGATTGAAAATGAAGTTAAAGGTACGTCCGGTGGAGTATCGGCAGAAACTTTCATAAAAGCCTGAGAATCGGTAACCACCAGTTTTGGTGGCTCTTTTAAAGCTAAAAAAGCTTGCTTTAATTCATACTCTTTACAAACAACTGTCAGGCAGTCATGGTCTAAAATATCCCGGATAGTTTGAACCTGGGGTAATATTAACCGTCCTTTAGGGGCTGCCATATCAATGGGGACAACTAAAATTACCATATCACCTGGTTCCAGTAAGTCCCCTACGATAGCTGGTGCCAGCCAGTCGACAGGCTTAATTTTGCTCAAATGTTGTTTGAGATTGATAATTCCTTTTTTGGATAAAGTACTAACCCAAACATAAGGTAGATCATATTTTCCGGTAAATTCTTGTTCTAACCGGGATTTTTTTAGTTGATTCAACAAATCTTCTTTATTTAAGACTACAATTAAAGGGATTTTTCTATCTTGACAAAGATTAATCACTTTATCTTCATAATTACTAAAACCTAACACAGAATCAACAACTAACAGGGCCACATCAGTCTTTTCTAAAACATCCATGGATTTTTTAACCCGTAGGTCACCTAAAGAACCTTCATCATCAATTCCCGCTGTATCAATAAGCATGACCGGACCTACAGGTAAGATCTCCATTGCTTTATATACCGGGTCAGTAGTAGTTCCCGGGATATGAGAAACTAGAGCTATATCTTGATTGGTTAAAGCATTGATTAAGCTGGACTTTCCAGCATTGCGACGGCCAAATAAAGCTATGTGTAAACGTGAACCCTTAGGAGTTTCCTGCATTACTATCACCACCTTTTCCTGCAATCCCCGGTCGAGCCAGTTCCCGGTAGTCGAGGATTTTTTCTATTTCATTTTCCGTCAACATTTTTAATTCTTTTACCGCTTGCCGCACCGGAATATTTTTTTCTCTGGCCAGTTTAATAACTTCTGCCGTTTTCTGGTAGCCCAGGTGGGGTACTAAAACCGGGGCCATAATTAAACTTTTCTCAACAAGCTCTTGACAATGGGCGTAATTTGCCTTAATTCCTTTGATACATTTTTCTGCTAAAATTTGTGCCCCGTGGGTTAAAAGCTCAATAGCATTTAAAAGATTATGAGCTACTAAGGGTAAAAAGGCATTCAACTCCAGCTGGCCATTATGGCAGGCCAGTGTAATGGCTAGATCAGCGGCCATGACCTGAAAAGTAACGTGGTTAACGGCTTCAGGGATAATTGGGTTGACTTTCCCGGGCATAATACTGGAGCCGGCCTGCATTTCGGGAAGTTGAATCTCAGCCAATCCTGTAATAGGTCCAGATGAAAGCAGGCGTAGATCAGAGGCAATTTTGTTTAAATTAACCGCTGCCGCCTTCAGTAATCCCGAAACTTCCACAAAAACATCAGTATTTTGAGTTATATCAATCATATTTTCTGCTCTGGCCAGGCCTATACCGGTATTTTGTCGCAGTTTTTCAATTACCAGATAGATATATTCCCGGGGTGCGTTGATACCTGTTCCAACGGCAGTTCCGCCCAGGTTAACCTGGCGTAACCGTTCTTCAACTTTAAAGATTCGCCAGCGGTCCCTGGAAACGGCCTGGGCATAAGCGCTAAATTCCTGTCCTAAAGTAATGGGTAAGGCATCCTGCAACTGGGTACGACCTGGTTTGATGATACCGGCAAATTCTGCTTCTTTTTCCTGAAGGCTGTCTTGTAGATAGGCCATACTTTCACTTAAAGGTAACAGTAATTGAATAGCTGCTATTCTTAAAGCCGTAGGATATACATCATTTGTGGACTGGTGCATATTAACATCATCAAGGGGATTAACTAAATATTGGCCTTTGGAGCCGCCTAAGAGTTCAGTAGCCCTATTTGCCAGAACTTCATTTACATTCATATTGGTTGAAGTACCGGCCCCACCCTGCAGGGCATCCAGAGGGAACTGGTCCAGGAATTTACCGGCTAAAATTTCCGCACCGGCTTCCATAATGGCATATCCTTTGTTTTCCGAGAGAAAGCCCAGCTCCATGTTGGCTTGAGCTGCTGAAATTTTAACTAACACTAAAGCTTTGATTAACTGCTGGTGTACTTTTTGCCCTGATAGGGGAAAATTATCTACTGCCCTTTGGGTATGGATCCCCCAGTAAACATCAGTGGGAAGAAGTTTTTCTCCTAAAAAATCTTTTTCTGTTCTCATTGCCATCACCTACAGGTAAAGGTCTCTTTCACCTTTTTTAATTCGGGCCAACTTTTCTTCTGTTAAGGCTTTAATGTTATTGTTGGGAATATCTGCTAAAAAGTTGTTAATAGTTTTTTCTCCTATCTCCCTGGTTTCTGGTGAAGCATAATCCAGTAAATATTCTTGAAAGGTTAAAATAGCATTGGGTTGGCAAACGTTAGCAATATTACCTGATTTGGCTAACTGCATAAAACGATCACCTGTACGACCCTGGCGGTAACAGGCTGTACAGTAACTGGGTAAATACCCTGATTTGCACAAACTAGCTAAAATCTCGTCAGGAGTTCTATGGTCACCGACTTCAAACTGAGCAGTATTTTGGTTTTTTTTCTCAACTTTATTTTTTTCCTGAAATTCTTTTTTATAGGCACCTACTCCGGTACAGGACCCGGCACTGATCTGGGAGACCCCTAAAGCAATGACTTCATCTCTAAATTCGGGGTTTTCTCGGGTGGAGAGGATAATACCTGTATAAGGAACGGCCAATCTTAATACGGCCACGATCATTTTAAATTCTTCATCCTTTACCAGATAGGGGAATTGATCTATGCTGACACCGGTGGCTGGTCTCAATCTGGGTACCGAAATTGTATGGGGACCGACTCCAAAAACTTTCTCCAAATGGAGGGCATGATAAAGTAAAGCTAGAACTTCAAATTTATAATCATACAAGCCGAAGAGTACTCCGAAACCTACATCATCAATTCCTGCTTCCATGGCTCTATCCATGGCCGTTGTATGATAGTAGTAAGAGGCTTTAGGTCCTGCCGGATGCATTTTTTCATAGGTTTCCTGATGGTAAGTTTCTTGAAATAAAATATAGGTACCGATTCCCGCTTCTTTTAGCTTTCTGTATTCCTCAACACTGGTAGCGGCAATGTTAACATTGACCCTGCGGATAGAACCCTGATCCTCACTGGTTTCATATATTACTTTTATAGCCTCTAATACATAATCTAGGGGACAGTTAATGGGGTCTTCTCCTGCTTCAATAGCCAATCTTTTATGCCCCATTTTTTCCAGTATTTTTACTTCTTCCCTTATTTCATCCATAGTTAATTTGCGGCGGCAAATGTCATTGGCATGGCGGTAACCACAGTAGACGCAGTTGTTAACACAGTAATTACTGAGGTACAAAGGGGCAAAAATAACGATTCGTTTGCCATAAATCTTTTCTTTAATTTCATGAGCAGCCTTAAATATTTCTTCTTTTAACGCTGGGTCGGTAACTTCCAAAAGTACGGCCGTTTCCAAGGGTGATAAACCTTTAGCTAATCGGGCTTTTTCAATAATTTTTTTTATCTGCTCCTGGGAAGTTTGCCGGGCTTCTTTTAAATCATTTTCTATTAGCCGGGGATTTATAAAATCTACAGTCTTGTTCACTATTCAGCGACCTCCTTTAAATTTAGGGCTATGCCCATAATCATTACTAACAGTTCTGCCTAAAGCGGCAATTTTCCCTGAGATACAATTACGGCAATGGCCTGGTGTATCATTTAAACAAATTTTATTAGGATAGATTTGATACAATTCTCTAAATTCCGTGGGGCTCACATTGGGCATTACTACATTGGCACCGGCTGCTAAAGCCATTTCCCTTCCTCGGGGATGGATAGTGCCCAAAGCAGTTGTAGAGGGTAAGTGAATTAAGGGCATGATGATCCTGGCTACAGCAACCATTTTTAAAGTCATTTCCAGTGTACCTTGTTCACCCCAGGCTAGAGGAGTGTCAGGGTGGGGAATAAAGGGACCGATCCCCGCCATGTCTACATCCATTTTTTTTAGTAATAACAGGTCATCCGCTAAAGTATCCAAGGTCTGGCCAGGGAGACCTACCATACATCCGGAACCTAGCTGATAGCCCAACTCTTTCAGCCAGCTCTGGCATTGTAATCTTTCTTCTAAAGTTTTGCCGGGACGTATTTGAGTATAAAGGACTGGGTCTGCAGTTTCATGTTTTATTAAGTAGCGGTCAGCACCAGCCTCCCGCCAAAGTTTATAGGTAGCATAGTCATGTTCTCCGAAAGAAATGGTAATAGCTACATCAAGTTTTTTGATATCCTTGATTAATTCAGCAAAATCTCCTGGGGAATAATGATTATCTTCTCCCCCTTGTAAGACCAGGGTTCTGTAGCCTAACTGCACAGCACTTTTAGCGGCAGCATAGATTTCTTCATAACTTAACTTATACCGCTTGAGCTTTTTATTGTCATACCTGAGACCACAGTAATGGCAGTTTTGTTTACAATAATTAGAGAATTCAATTATTCCCCTCAGATGTACTTCCTTACCCATGTATTTAGCCCTAACTTTATCAGCATACTGAAAAAGGGCCTGACTTTCTTTTTCACCGGCTGCTAAGAGGGTTTTAATATCTTCTTTACTTAGTTCTGTTGTTTTTCGGGCCTTATCCAAAGTGGCCGCAAATATCTTTTCCATTTTATCCCTCCGTGATAATATGATTGGTTAGGGCAGAGCGGACTTTAATACCTTTTAAATTACCCAGTTTTCCTGTTAAGGCACCAACTTCTTCGTTACTGCCTTCAACAATTAAAGCAATTACATTTACCGAACCTCTGCGGGGGATACCCATCCGACCGATGATAATATCCCCATGTTCACTTAAAATTGCATTAAGACGGCTGACATTTTCCTTTTCTTCAACAACTATACCAACAACCCCGATCCGTTTTTCCACTGTGTAAACCCCCTTTATTAAATTCAAAGTATATAGATGGTTTATAGTTCAATTATCATTCGGAATAATGATTAAAAAGATTAATATAAAAAAACCCGTAATGTAACCTGGAAAATAGGTACAATACGGGCATAAACATGCAAAAGTAAGAGTATTTTTCCTTACCCCTATTTCCTCAGGTAAAACCCTTGGCTTAAGGTTTAAAATTAGTTTTCAAACATTTCCCCTTCCCTCAGAGGACTTTCCTCCAAGGAGTCAGGGCTTATTTTAATTATATGTGAAAAAAATAACAATTGCAATTGTTATTTTAAGAAAACATTAGAGTTATGAAATATGCCTGGTTTGCAGGATTTTCCTAAAATAAACACGTATTTATGAAAACTGTAAGCCACTGTTAACAGTACGGCTAACCAGAACCTATTTTAATGTGAGGTAACCATGGTTACAAATGTATCACGAACTTTAGTTAAAATAACCATTATTTTTGCCCTAGGAATAATTATTGGTTATTATTCTAATATTCCTCTTAACTGGTCTTTTACAGCATGGGGAGGATTATTTTTGCTGGGGATTTTTTTCTTAATAGGAAAATATCCTTATAAAACATTTGTTTTCTTTATTTTTTTAATGCTTTGGGGTGTGATCTGGGTAGATTTATTTGAATTAAATATTAATATCCTGGAAAACTGGCAGCAGCAAAAGGTTAAAGTTTCCGGGCAGGTTACATCTCTCAGTCAAGCTAATAATCAGCTGGTTCTGAAATTAAATAAAATAAACGATTGGGAATTAAAAGCCAAGCCTAAGGTTGTGGTTAAACTTAATTACCAGGAGTTTCAGGGGTTTCAGTGGGGAGATATTGTTACTTTTAGAGGTATACTGGAAAAAACTATGCCCCGGTCAAATCCGGGAGGATTTTCAGAACAAGACTACTGGCGGCAAAAAGGTGTAGGTTATAAACTTATTTCATCCAGCCCAGGAAAAGTAGAAAAAAAAGCCCAAGGATTAAAAGCTGTTGTCTCCATGATAAGGGATAATATTTGTAAAATAATCAAATTAGAGTTACCCCCAAAAGAAAGGGGGATAATACTGGGTCTTCTTTTAGGGGACAAAGGGCTAATTGATGATAATTTTTATGAAGCTGCCCAAAAGCTGGGGATTGCCCATATTTTTGCAGTTTCGGGCTTACATGTAGGTGTAGTAATACTTTTTTATCTGGTAATTACTAAGTTCTTGAAAATACCCGACACTTTGACTTTAATGGGTGCTATAGTTATTTTAGCTTTGTACAGTTTGGTTACCGGTTTAACACCTTCCGTTGTCCGGGCCTCTATAATGGCCGTCCTGGGACTTTTTGCAGTTAAATTATTAAAATATAAAGATTTTTACACATTCTTGGCTTTAGCTGCTTTATTAATTTTAATTTCCAGTCCATTAAGTTTGTTTACCATAGGCTTTCAACTATCCTTTATTACCACTTGGGGTATAGTTTATTTTTCTCCCTGGATTAAAGAACTATTATTTTTCTTACCTACTAAAATAAGGCTGCTTTTGGTTGTTCCCTTTGCTGCTCAACTGGCAGCATTACCTGTGGTAGTATATCATTTTAACCTTGTTTCTCTCTGGGCCCCTTTGATAAATATTTTAATCGTTCCAGTAATAATCATTGTTGTTCCTTTATTATTTGGAGCTTTGGGCCTAGCAGTTATCTGGATTAAATTAGCCGAACCATTCCTCTTATTAGCAGGAGGGATAATTTACAGCTTATCTTTTTTGATAGAAATATTAGTAAATTCATTTACTAGAGGACATTTTTACCTGGCTAAGCCCCACTGGATTTTAGTTGTTTTATACTTTTTAATTTTAATAGGATGGAGAGAAATCAATACATTAAAAAAAATATTGCCAGTAAAGCTAGGGATAGCCTTAGGTGTAGTGTTTATACTGGTTTTAATAATATTTTCTCTGCCAGAACCGGGGTCTTTGGAAATTACCTTTCTTGATGTAGGCCAAGGGGATGGGGCTGTATTGGTAACCCCGTATCGGCAGTTTATTATCATTGATGGAGGTCCGAGAGATGATATTATTGCCAGGCATCTCCAGTTTAAAGGCGCAAATAGGGTTGCCCTGGCGGTACTTTCTCACCCTGACCATGACCATATCACCGGCCTTTTTAAAGTTATTCAAGAGTTTCCTACCGAAATATTATTAATTCCTCCTGATATGGAAAATAGCCAGGCTTTATATGAATTAAAAAAACTGGCTGAAAAAAGAAATACACAAGTTATAGAAGGAAAGCAAGGCATGGTAATTAAGTTTCCTTCGGGATTAAAGTTGAAAGTACTTTCACCAGAGTTAGGTATGTTAAATAATCTTGATACTAATAATGCTTCCCTGGTTGTTAATTGTTCTTATGGAGAACAGGATATATTGTTTACGGGGGATATAGATAAGTTTATGCTCTTAAAGTTATTACCTGTACTTAATGATATAGAATTGGTAAAAATTCCTCACCATGGGAGTAAAGGATCTTATTCGGAAGGATTTTATCAAAGTATAGATTCTGATCTTGCTGTTGTTTCTGCAGGAAGAAGTAACAGGTATGGCCATCCCCATAAAATAGTTATTGAGGGGCTGACAAAAGAAGGGTTAAAGATTTATCGAACAGATATTCAAGGGGCAATCATCTTGGAAACAGATGGAAAGGACATAACAGTAAAAACTATGCTTGGGGCAAGGGATTAAAGATTAATTAACCCAGTGTCTAAGTGAACTAAGTGTATAGGTGTCAAAGGTTATTAACTTTTTTTATTACTAAATTAAAATAAGTTTCTATTGTTAAAATCTACTTTAGGGTAAAAGGGAAACTTTGTGTTATAATATTTGTTGTTGTATGAAAAGTAGCTTTTATGAGGTGATAATTTTGCGCGCTATTATCGTAATATTCTTAGTTAAAATATTTACTTTAGGATTGACTTTTTCTGCATTTGCGGCTCCCAGTATCGAAGGAGAATCTTTTATACTTATTGATGGAAAAACAGGTCAGGTATTGTATGGTAAAGATATCAACCGTAAATTACATCCCGCCAGTACCACCAAAATATTGACTACAATTATTGCCTTAGAAAAAGGTAATTTAAAGGATACTGTGACAATTAGCAAAAATGTTCCTTTAGTGGAAGGTACTAAAGTTTACCTACGGGAAGGGGAAAAGATAAGCTTAGAAAAATTATTACATGCAGCAATGGTTCATTCTGCCAATGATGCTGCTTTAGCCATAGCCGAGCATATTGCCAATTCGGAAGAAAGGTTTGCCAAACTAATGAATATAAAAGCTCAAGAAATAGGTGCCAAAAACTCCAATTTTGTTAATGCCCATGGGTTAACTGCTGAGAATCACTTAACTACAGCCTACGATTTAGCACTAATTGGAAGGTATGCCATGCAAAACCCTATATTTAGAGAATTGGCCCGGGAAAAGGTTTATGACTGGGAAGGAGAAGAGTGACAAACAAGGTTGATAAATAAAAATAAATTTTTGTGGCGCATGGACGAATCTACGGGAATAAAGCCGGGATATACATCGGAAGCCAAATATACACTGGTAGCATCGGCCCAAAAAGGTGACCAGGAATTAATTGCTGTTATTTTAGGTAGTAGTGATAATAGGATTTGGGATGATGCTAAAGAACTTTTAAATTATGGATTCAAAAATTTTCAAAACTTAAGTTTAACACAAAATAACCAGATAGTTGCAACACTGAAAGTGGGTAATGATCGGGAAGTAAATTTAGTGCCGGCCCGTTCTTCAAGTATTGCTGTGGAAAATAATACAGAAACAAAGATTGAAAAAAGACTGGTACTTAATGATGTTTCTCTACCCATTGAGAAAGGGAAAATTCTAGGCGAGTTAGTAATTAGTATAAATGGGGAGGAAAAAGAAAAAATTCCCGTAAAAGCTTTAGATACTGTTGATAAGCCTATTAACTGGACTAGAATTATTTCCAATATTCTAGCCGGGCTATTCCTTTTACAAATTATTGTTCGTATAACAAGACGAAGCGTTAAGAACAGGAGAAAGTCCAATATGTTTGGGTCTTCAAACAGGAGAATAACTTCTTACCGTATATAGGAGTGGAATTAAATGGAATACACGTCATTATTAAATAGTATAAATAGGGGTGTACTGGCTCCTGTTTATCTTTTTTATGGGGCAGAAAAGCTGTTAATGGACCAGTGTTTAGAAAAATTGAAGTCTAAAATCCTTCCCGATGGTTTGGAAGCATTTAATCTGGATAAAGTAGAGGGAGATAAAGTAACTTCTAGGCATATTATTGATTTGGCAAATACTTTACCAGTATTGTCGGAAAAAAGAATAGTAATTGTGGAAAATGCCTATTATTTTACAACCCAGAAAGGTAATGAAACAAAAGTGGAAGAAGAACCTTTACTGAATTATCTGGCTAATCCCAATACAAGTTGTTGTCTAATTTTTAAAGTTTTAGGGAAAGCGGATAAAAGGAAGAAAATTTTTAAATTAGTTCAGGAAGTGGGCCAAACTATCGAATTTGCTAGTTTAACGGGAGAAAAATTAGACCGTTGGGTAACAATTTTTTTAAAAGAACGGGGCAAAAGGATTGAATCGGAAGCTATAAATTACTTAGCTCTGCTGGCTAATGAAGGCCTTAATGTATTACAAAATGAACTGGAGAAACTGGTATTATATAGTGGAGCGAATCCACTCATCACTTTAGCCATGGTTCAAGAAATAGTTACCAAAAATACAGAGATAAATGTATTTAGTTTAATTGACAGTATTGCTAATAAAGAAGGTAAAAAAGCACTGGAATTGTTGCAAACTAGTTTAGTCATGGGGGAAGCTCCTATGAAATTAATTTATCTCCTTGTTCGCCAGTTTAGGTTGATACTTATGGCTAAAGACATGATTGGCCAGGGTTATTCAGAAAAACAGATCAAAGAAAAGTTACAGGTCCATCCCTATGTGATGAGCAAAGTTCTCCGCCAAGGGCGCAAATTTACTTTAGAAGAGTTAGTAGTTTCACTGGAAAAACTATTAGAAACGGAGGTTCTCTTAAAATCTAGTGGTGGGGACTCTCTGGAATTAATGGAGAATTTGGTGATGGAGTTGTGTTATGGTTAAACAAAAAAGTCGCCTCAGGCGACTTTGGATTAACCAGCTATCTTATTGTAAAGCTTTGTTAAACGAGATTTTTTGTTAGCGGCATTGTTCTTATGCAAAATACCTTTAGAAGCAGCTTTATCAATAGTTTTTATAGCTTTTTGAAGTCTTATTTTAGCTTCTTCTACATTGGCAGCTTGAACAGCTTCTTCAAAACGCTTGATCATAGTTTTTACTGTGGATTTTATTGTCCGGTTTCTTAAAGCTCTCACTTTAGCTTTTTTAGCACGTTTCATAGCAGATTTAATATTAGCCAAGGATGTCACCTCCTTTAAAGCGGTAAAACAATCTATATATTCATTCCGTATTTTTCAACAAACTATATTCTACCATGCACTTCTCTAAAATGCAACTATAAGCTGATTTAGAATAGTTTTTGTTTTTTTAGGGCACTCTTAATATAGTAAGGTATTTCAAAAGGAGGTGAAAATACTTGATTGGTACTATTATAAGGTTTATTGTATCCGCTTTGGTTTTGTTATTAGTCGGTTGGTTATTACCAGGTATCAGTGTTAATGGGTTTACTGGAGCATTAATAGCCGCAGTAATTATTGCTATTTTAGGTTGGGCTGCTGAGAGCTTATTGGGTGATAAAAGATCACCTAAAGCAAGGGGAGTTATTGGATTTTTATCAGCAGCTATAGTAATATATCTAGCCCAGTTTATAATTCCAAACCAACTCTCCGTTTCTATTTTTGGTGCACTTTTGGCTGCCCTGGTAATAGGTTTTATTGATGCAATTGTACCAACAGAATTAAGATAATTGTTAATGCATAACCCCTACCTTTAGTTCATATATATCAATTATAATGGCATTTATTATGGTAGCTTAATGATGAAAGGGTTTTCTCTTTCTGGTTAGGGAGGGGTTATTTTGTTTTTTTACAGGAAAAAAATTTCTTTAAATAAATTTGGAAATAGAAGGTCCAAGCTCTATTCCCTTTTAGGTATAGGCTTGCTTTTTATTTTAGGGCTAATAATTTTAGTTAATACCTATTTTTATCATGATAATCTAGCTATACCTGTTACTACTAAAGATCCGACAATAGATTCCAGTCCGTTAATATTGGAGATAGGTAAACTGATGAGGTTATTAAATATATCGGAATTAAAGATGCAGCAAATTCTCGGAGAAGGATGTCCTTTAGTTATTAAACCCATTAGTAATGAGCTGGATAGTAAAATTAATGTTTTAAACCTTTTAGCCAAAGGTTTAGCTTATATTACGGACTTAAATAGTAATGACCCTACAACAATCTTTAAATCCCAGATGGCCGTATTTGCTTCAGCTGAACTAACAGAAGTGACTTCAGTTAAAGAACCGTTCTCATCAGATGATGATCAGGGCGAAGAAGATTTTTATTTAGAAACACCACCGGGACTAGATGACTGGGATTTTGAATTTGACCAAAATGAACCTGTAGAGTTAAGTAAAGACCCTGTAGTTTTAATTTACAATACTCACAATGCAGAAACTTATCTTCCAACAGATGGGAAAAGTAAATTGGAGGGTAGAAATGCTGGTGTAGTTAGTGTAGCAAAAGCATTAGAGCAAACCCTAGAGGGAAAATATGGTTTAAAAACTATTCGTTCAGAAGTAATTCATGATTATCCCGATTGGGCTAGATCATATATAAAATCATTACAAACAGCACAAAAATTATTAAAAACTAATAAAACTATTCGTGCTGTTTTTGATATTCATAGGGATGCAGGTTTTAAAGATAAATCTACTACAACAATTGATATAAATGGAAAAAAAGCTGCCTCAATTATGATAGTTATAGGTACTGAACATCAAAGGTGGAGGCAAAATCTAGCTTTCGCAGAAAAACTAGAAGTAAAAGCTAATCTACTTTACCCCGGTTTGATCAGGGATATTAGAATAAGAAATAATAGAAGATATAATCAACATTTGCACCCTAATGCTCTAATCCTAGAAGTAGGTAGTGATTTAAACACTTTAAAAGAAGCTCAATACAGTGCATCTTTATTTGCCCGGGTTATTACAGAAGTTATCAAAGATATGTCCCATTAAATAATTTTATGTTAGGCTAATTAAATTTTCAAAAAAAGGAAAATGTTGAATGTAGTAGAAGAAGTGGAAAACAAGCCTAAGTAATAGCGGCAATTATAGAATAAGTTACAAAGTAAGTGGAAATTATATTAATATGTTCAAATTTAGAGAAAGTGAATTAGAGTGAGTGTGTGTTAATTTAGAAGTATTACCTAAAGACCTGCGAAGCAGGTTTTTCTTAGGGGTGAAAAAATGGGTTGGAAATGGTGGTTTAAAATTGTGTTTTTTATGATATTCTTTATGTGTCTAATAGTTATTGGTACAAATATTTCTGCCCGAAGGCTTGCCATTATCACTAACCAGAATATTAACCCTCCATTTTTAATGAAACCTGTAAATAAAGACATTATCCAGATTGATTTTTTGGGAAATAAATTTAATTATAATTTAATTCCTATTCGAGATAAATATTCCTTTGTTAAATCTTCTATACAAACTTCTTGGGTTACTGTAAAATGTAACTTAGCTCCCAGAACTGATTATTTAATGTATCACTGGTTAAAGGGTATTGAACAATTAAAATCTGATTTGCATAACATAATGAAGTATTTTTAAATTTTGAAAAAGGTGAATTATATGTCTAAGACAAAACCAGGTGGTGTTGCTAAAGCTGCAGGAATAATAATGGTTGCTATGGCATTATCCCGTTTTTTTGGTTATATCCGAGATGTAGTTATATATACAAAATTTGGTCAGGACTTTCGAACTGATGCCTATAATGCAGCTTTTTCCATTCCTGATTTTTTATACTATCTTTTAGTAGGGGGGGCACTTAGCTCCGCCTTTATTCCTGTTTTTTCCAGTTACATTGCTACTAATAATGAGGAAGATGGCTGGGAAGTGGCCAGTACAATCTTAAATTTAGTTATGATACTTATGGTAATAGGTATTACCTTTGGCCTAGTATTTACTCCTGTTTTGGTCAAAATGCTAGTACCTGGTTTTACTGATAAAGCCTTCCAGCTTACAGTTTTATTAACCAGAATTATGTTTGCTCAAAGTTTTTTTATGGCTTTAAACGGTATTTCCCAGGGGATTTTACATTCGTATAAACACTTTTTTTCTCCAGCTTTTGGTTCGGTACTTTATAATGTAGGAATAATAGTTGTTGGCATATTGTTAGTTAACAATTTTGGTATAATGGGGTTTTCCATTGGTGTAGTTATGGGAGCTCTAGCTAACTTTTTAGTTCAAGTACCAGCATTATTAAAAATTGGATTACAATATAAACCTGTCCTAAATCTAAGACACCCTGGTGTAAAAAAAATATTTACTTTAATGTTACCTGTTTTTATCGGTCTTTCAGTTACACATTTCAATCTTTTTGTTAATCAATTTCTGGCATCGTCTTTACCCCATGGGATGATCTCTGCATTGCGGGCAGCTCAAAGAATAATGCAATTGCCTATAGGTGTTTTTGCTATAGCTGTTGCCATAGCTGTTTTCCCTACGTTAACTGGTCATGCAGCCCGTAATGAGGAAAAAGAATTTAAAAATACCATGTCTATGGGAGTAAGAACAGTAATCTTTATTACTTTACCTGCTGCCGTAGGATTAATCGCCTTAAAAGTACCGATAGTAAGAGCTATGTTCCAACAAGGCGAGTTTACTCAAGCCAATACCCAGGCTACTGCCTATGCTTTACTATATTATTCATTAGGTCTAATAGGTTATTCAGCTCAGCAAGTTTTAAACAGGGCTTTTTATGCTTTACAAGATACGAAAACACCGGTAACTGTTGGAATTGTTACTATATTTATAAATATTATTTTTAATTTTATTTTGATCAGTCCTCTGGGGCATGGGGGATTAGCACTGGCTTATTCTATAGCAGGGTTAGCCAACATGGTTTTACTATTATATTTTTTGAGAAGAAAAATTGGCAATATTGATGGTAGACATATGGTGATATCTTTTGGCAAAACTTTATTGGCTTCTTTATTTATGGGGATAGTAGTATATTTTACTGCTTATTTAATTGAGATTAATTTTAATATTCATAGTAAGCTAGTGCAAATTATGCAGGTATTAGCAGGTGTATGTGTAGGAGCCCTGGTTTATAGTATTATTGTCATGTTCATGAGGATGGAAGAAGCCAATACTGCCAAGGGGATATTATTGAGAAAATTTAAAAAGAAAAAGAATAGACCATAGTAGATTAACGTGTGCAAGTAGGCTGGTGTGAGTTTGATAGACTAGTCACAAGTAACTAAATTTGCTATAATATCTTTTAATGTGTTAAGCTTCAAAAGAGAAGGAGGAGCTTCAGTGAAGCAGGAGAGGATAAGAAATTTTTGCATAATTGCTCATATAGACCATGGGAAATCAACTCTGGCTGACAGAATTTTAGAATATACAGGTGCCTTAACAAAGCGTGAAATGGTTCAACAAGTTTTAGATTCCATGGATTTAGAACGGGAAAGGGGAATAACCATAAAGCTTCAAGCGGTAAGATTAACCTATAAAGCAAATGATGGGAAAGAGTATATTCTAAATCTCATTGACACACCCGGGCATGTTGACTTTTCTTATGAAGTTTCCCGCAGTTTAGCGGCCTGTGAAGGAGCAATACTTGTTGTTGATGCCGCTCAAGGTATTGAAGCTCAAACTTTAGCTAATGTCTATTTGGCTTTGGAGCATGACTTGGAAATTATCCCCGTTATTAATAAAATAGATTTACCTAGTGCAGAGCCGGAAAGGGTAAAAAAAGAAATTGAAGAAGTTATCGGTTTAGATGCCAGTGACGCTATTCTCTGTTCAGCAAAAGAAGGAATCGGTATCCCGGAAATACTAGAAGCTATTGTAAAAAAGGTTCCACCACCGGAAGGAGAGGTAGAAGAACCTTTACAAGCCCTAATTTTTGATTCCCATTATGATCCTTACCGGGGGGCCATCTCTTATCTAAGAGTAGTAAAAGGTAGTCTAAAAAAAGGTATGAAAATTAAGATGATGTCCACCGGCAAAGTTTTTGAGGTGAATGAAGTTGGAGTATTTATACCGGCCATGACTTTGGTGGAACAATTAAATCCTGGTGAAGTTGGTTTTATGGCAGCTAGTATAAAAAATGTGAAAGATACCCAGGTTGGTGACACTATTACCAGTGCCGAAAAACCTGCTGCAAAACCTTTGCCGGGTTATCGGAAAGCCACTCCTATGGTGTTTTGCGGTCTTTATCCGGTAGAAACAAAGGATTATGAAGATTTAAGAGAGGCTTTAGATAAGCTAAAGTTAAATGATGCTTCATTATTATATGAACCTGAAACATCATCAGCCTTGGGATTTGGTTTTCGTTGCGGATTCTTAGGTTTGCTCCATATGGAAATAATACAGGAAAGACTAGAAAGGGAATATGGATTAAATTTAATTACTACAGCCCCCAGTGTTATTTACCGAGTAAATAAAACTAACGGGGAAGTAATTATGATAGATAATCCGGCCAATCTACCTGCTGTTCAGAATATAGAGTCATTAGAAGAACCTTTTGTAGAAGCAACTATGATGGTTCCTTCAGATTTTGTAGGACCTGTTATGGAGCTTGCTCAGGAAAGAAGAGGTACTTTTACCAATATGGAGTATCTTTCTGAAACCAGAGTTATGCTTAAATATGATCTACCACTTAGTGAAATTGTTTATGACTTTTTTGATCAGCTTAAAACCCGTACTAAAGGTTATGCTTCCTTGGATTATGAAATGAAAGGTTATAAGGAGTCGAAACTGGTAAAGCTAGATATTTTAGTTAATAATGAACCTGTGGATGCCTTATCCTGCATTGTTCATAAAGATAAAGCATATACCCGGGGTCGGGCTCTTGTCACCAAATTAAGGAGCATAATTCCCCGGCAAATGTTTGAAGTACCTATTCAGGCTGCCATCGGCAGTAAGGTTATTGCCCGGGAAACAGTTAAAGCTTTAAGAAAAAGTGTGCTGGACAAGTGTTATGGTGGTGACATTACCCGTAAACGTAAGCTCTTGGAAAAACAAAAAGAGGGTAAAAAACGGATGAAACAGGTGGGCAGTGTAGAGATTCCCCAGGAAGCATTTATGGCAGTGCTTAGTTTAGAGGAATAGGGTATGTCTGACTCACTAGTTAACCTGTAAGTAGATGTCAGACGCAATATCTTACCCAGAAGTATATCAGACGTAAAATATTTTTTTTTAAGTATAATTCTAGTCTACTGGGCACTGAGCACTGGACCTTTTATGTTAAGGAGAAGGTGAAAATGATTGAAGCCTTATATGTGCATATTCCTTTTTGTGAAGCAAAATGTTATTACTGTGATTTTATAAGTTTTCCCCAGTGTTCTGAAGAATTAAAGGAAAAATACATTAATACTTTGAAAAAGGAAGCTCTTAATAGGCTAGGTAATTTAAATATAAATTTAAAAAGTGTTTTTATTGGCGGAGGAACGCCCACTTGTCTTTCAGGTGGGCTTCTTGCTCATTTCATAGAATTTTTAAAGGAAAATTTTCCCTTGAATTCACCTGTAGAAATTAGTGTGGAGGCCAATCCGGGTACAATTGATAGGGTGAAACTAAATTTATTAAAAAATGCCGGTGTTAATAGGGTATCTCTGGGTGTTCAGTCCTTTTGTGAAAAATTATTAGAAAATGTAGGTCGAATTCATACCCCTGAAGATATATATATAAGTTACAAGCAGGTTAGAGAGGTAGGATTTAACAATATTAATATCGATCTTATGTATGGTTTGCCAGGGCAATCACTTCCAGATTGGAAAGAAACATTACAGCGAACAATACAATTAAACCCGGAACACATTTCGTTATACCAGCTTAAAATAGAAGAAGGAACACCTTTTGGTTTGCAGTTATCTCAGGGAATTTTAACAGAGTTTGATGATGAATTGGCTTTAGAAATGTATAAAATTGCTAGAGAATATCTAGCTCGAGCAGGATATATTCACTATGAGATATCTAATTTTGCTAAAACGGGCTATAAGTGTATTCATAACCAGATGTACTGGTTAAATCAGCCCTATTTAGGATTAGGGGTGGGAGCCCATTCTTACCTTCCTCCCCGGCGGATAGAAAATCTTGGTAATTTGCGTGCATATATTAAATCTATTGAACAAGGCCAGCTTCCCCCATCCAGAGTTGAAGAGATTACCTTAGAAATTGCCATGACGGAAACTATGTTTATGGGACTTAGACTAATAGAAGGAATCAATTTAATTGATTTTCAAGTTCGTTTTGGTCAAGATGCCCGTCTTGTTTTTAAAAGAGCTATCCATAAATGCTTGTCTTTAGGATTGGTAGAGTTAAATAATAACCATTTAAAATTAACCGAAAAAGGGCTATTTTTAGGTAATATAGTTT
The DNA here is from genome assembly GCA_030154225.1 of Clostridia bacterium. Lineage (GTDB taxonomy): Bacteria > Bacillota > Peptococcia > Peptococcales > BICA1-8 > JASKKI01. The sequence continues at coordinate 23,780 of JASKKI010000008.1, forward strand.
TTCAAGAATTCCTTCTTGATTAATTTGGAGAGGAATTGACAAAAGCGGTTAGAAAATGATATTTTTTAATTAGGCGTTAGCACTCATTAAAGGAGAGTGCTAACAAATGTGGGGTGATTGTACTATGGAATTAGATGCTCGCAAACGAAAAGTCCTGGAAGCCATAGTTATTGATTATATTGCTACAGCAGAGCCTGTAGGCTCTAGAACTATTGCCCGTAAGTATGACCTAGGGGTTAGTCCGGCAACTATTAGAAATGAGATGGCTGATCTGGAAGAAATGGGTTTAATCGAGCAGCCTCATACCTCTGCCGGAAGAGTACCATCTGATGCTGGTTATCGATATTATGTTGATTGTTTGATGGAGAAAACTGCTATAGCCCAGGAAGCCAAGACGCTTATCGAAAAAAGTTTTCAAACTAAGATTAAACAGCTGGAAGATCTTATTCAGTTATCTTTAAAAATATTATCCCAGATGACCAGCTATACTTCACTGGTTCTGGCTCCACAGTTCGGTAAGAGTACTTTACAACTTATTCAACTAATGTTTGTTGAGCCGGGTAAAGCTTTAATTGTTGTGGTTACAGATAGTGGTAGGATAGAAAATAGAATAGTAGATATTCCTGAATCAGTTACCAAAACTGATTTAGAAATAGTATCTAAAGTACTAAATGATAAATTTAAGGGGTTACCTGTAAAAGATTGGGAAAAAGCTATTCTCAAAGAAGTTAGAGCCCAGCTTGTTAAACAACACAAAGTATTATCACTAGCTCTTGAATTAATTAACACTCTTTTAAATGAAGAAACTGATGATAAGGTATATTTAGCCGGAGCGTTAAATATTTTAAATCAGCCTGAATTTAAAGATATTAGTAAAGTAAAAAATATTTTTCAATTGCTAGAAAATGAAGATGTTGTATGTAGTATGTTAAAGGATGAAAGTGAAGATGGCATTCAAGTTAAGATAGGCCATGAAAACAAACATGAGAGTATAAAAGAATGTAGTATAATTACTGCTACTTATAAACTTGAAGGTAGGATACTGGGAACTATTGGTCTTTTAGGACCCACCCGCATGCAGTATTCTCAGGCTATGTCCATTCTTGAATTTTTAACTGAAACCCTTTCTTTAGCAATAAAAAGGTTATAATTGGGAATAATTACATTGGTGTAGAAAAATTTTGTGAATTATAGGCTACTAACATGCAGAAATAAATTTTTACAAATGGGAATATGAACCTGAAAGTAGTCGTTTTTGACTATTTTCTCCTGGGAGGGTACTTTAATTTTGAATGTAAAGAATGTAACAAAAAACTCGGAAATTGATACTAAATATAGTGCTTTGGAAACAAATGTTAATGCAATAAGGGCTATAGCAGGAGCAGTTCAAGGTACTATCGGACCTAAAGGGCTGGATACTATGCTGGTAGACCAATTTGGGGATGTTGTGATTACCAATGATGGTGTAACAATTTTGAATCTCATGGAAGTCAGTCATCCGGCAGCCAAGATGCTGATTAATATCGCTAGAGCACAACAGGAAGAAATTGGAGATGGGACTACAACCGCTACTCTTATGGCTGGCGAAATGGTTAATGAGGGATATAATCAAATTATCCAGGGTGTTCCCGTAGCTAGAGTTATTGAAGGTTTAAGAAAAGGGGTAAAAGCTGCTATTACAAGTATTGAAAAGAAAAGTATAGCAATTAAGGGTCTGGATGACCCATTATTACATAATATAGCTTTAATTGCAGGTCGTGAACATGAAGATATTGCCCAATTGGTAGTTAAAGCAGCACAAATTATTGGTAAAGATAAACTGGTGGATCATTCCTTTAAACTTTCAGAAACTATTAAAGCAATGGAGGGAGCAGAAAATGAAGTTTTCCTGGGTGTTCTTGTTAATAAAGAAAGAATGAACAAACAAATGCCCAAGGAGTTAAACCAAAATGTAAAAGTACTAATTATTGACGATGCATTGGAACCAGAGGAAATTGATGATGAAGCTTTAGCTACTGAAGCTGGTTTTACAAGGTATCTACAGCTAAGGGAAGATTTTAAAAATAATTTAAATAAAATTATTAATTTAGGTGTCAATCTTGTCTTAGTAGACCGGGGAGTAGATGATCTGGCTGAAGAGATTTTTGCCGATGCTGGAATCATGGTAGTACAAAGGGTTTCTAATAAAGAGTTGCGAAATGTTGCTGAACATACAGGAGCAAGAATGATTAAAAGAACTGGGCTCAAAAAATCACAAGAAGAAATTGCACGATATTTAGGTATTGCTGCAAGAGTTTATGAAAATGAAAAATTAGAGCATATTCGTATCTTAGGTGGTAAAGCTAAACCTATTGCCACTGTTCTGGTAAGTGCATCTACCTCGGAAGTAGTTGGTGAAAGGGAAAGAATAGCTAAAGATGCTGCTTCCGCTGTTCAAGCTAGTATTAAAGGGGGTATAGTACCCGGGGGAGGTTCTATCGAGCTGGCAATTGCCAGGGAAGTAGAAGAACTAAAAAAAGATTTGAGAGGAATGTCCGCTTTTGGTATTAATTGTATTACCGCTGCTTTACAAAGACCATTTATGCAAATTGTAGCCAATGCTGGATATAATCCTTTAGAAAAATTAGGGGATGTTACCCAGGCTCAAGTAGAACAAAACACTTTTTCTTTAGGTATTGATTGTGATTCCGGTGATGTAGTAGATATGTTGAAAATAGGTGTTATTGACCCTACCCTAGTTAAAATATATGCTTTAAAAGCAGCCGGTGAAGTAGCAGAAGCTATTTTACGTATTGATACAATTATACGTAAAAAGGAGACCAATAACTTACAAGAGGACAATATGGATAAGTAAATAAATACGGGTGGTGAAAAAATGACTGAAAAAAAAGTAGATAATCAAGTTGAAAATATTGCTGAAGAAACTGTTGATGAGAAAGCAATTGCTGATGATGAAAGTGTTAAAAAACAGGACGATAGTAGTGGGGAAATTGATCAGTTAAATCAGCAAATAAATGAGCTTAACCAAAGATTACTGAGGTTGGCAGCGGATTTTGATAATTTCCGAAAGAGAACTAATATCGAGAAAGAGGAACTGGCTAAATATGCTAATACAAATTTAATTTGCCAGTTACTTCCTGTTTTAGATAATTTTCAAAGGGCTTTAGATGTTAAAAACCCCAATGAAGAAGTGAAAAAATTTCTTACCGGTATGGAAATGATTTATAAGCAGTTAATACAAATTTTATCAGAAGCAGGTCTGGAACCTATTAAAGCTGTTGGGGAATCTTTTAACCCTGAAAAACATGAAGCAATCATGCAGGTAGAGGACAACTCTGTTGAAGATAATTGTATTTTAGAGGAACTTCGTTGTGGTTATATGTATAAAGATAAAGTTATTCGACCTAGTATGGTAAAAGTAGCTAGAAACGCCACTGAAGAAAAAGAAGGAGAAAGTTCATAGTCGATGGTTGTTATGAACTATCAACTATAAAATTTTGAAAAAAATTTTATACTTAGGAGGTAAATTTAGATGGGTAAAGTTATAGGTATTGATTTAGGTACTACCAATTCTTGTGTTGCCGTAATGGAAGGTGGAGAGCCTGTAGTTATCCCAAATGCTGAAGGTAATAGAACTACTCCTTCGGTTGTGGGTTTTTCCAAAACCGGGGAGCGTTTAGTAGGTCAAGTTGCTAAACGTCAAGCAATTACCAACCCCGATAGAACAATTATTTCCATTAAAAGACATATGGGTACAGATTATAAAGTGAAAATAGATGATAAATCTTATACTCCCCAGGAAATCTCGGCAATGATTTTACAAAAACTAAAAGCTGATGCTGAAAGCTATTTGGGTGAAAAGGTTACCCAGGCTGTAATCACAGTACCTGCATATTTTACTGACAGTCAACGCCAGGCTACTAAAGATGCTGGTAAAATTGCAGGACTAGAGGTATTAAGAATTATTAATGAACCTACAGCAGCTGCATTAGCATATGGTATTGATAAAGAAGATGACCAGACCATTTTAGTATACGACTTAGGTGGAGGAACTTTTGATGTTTCTATTTTAGAGCTGGGGGATGGAGTATTTGAAGTAAAGGCTACTAGTGGTAATAACCGTTTAGGCGGTGATGACTTTGATGAAAGAATAATGGATTGGATGGTTCAAGAATTCAAAAAACAAACCGGGGTAGATTTATCTAAAGATAGAATGGCTATGCAGCGTTTAAAAGAAGCTGCAGAAAAGGCAAAACATGAATTATCTTCGGTAACTACAACAAATATCAATTTGCCTTTTGTTACTGCAACTGCTGAAGGACCACAACATTTGGACTTAAATTTAACCAGAGCTAAATTTGAAGAACTTATTGCAGATTTAATTGAAAAAACAATGGGACCAACCAGACAGGCATTATCTGATGCTGGACTTTCACCAAAGGATATTGATAAGATTATTCTTGTTGGTGGATCAACCCGTGTTCCAGCAGTTCAAGAGGCTATTAAAAAGATTTTAGGTAAAGAACCTCATAAAGGTATTAACCCTGATGAATGTGTAGCCATTGGTGCTGCTATTCAGGCTGGGGTGCTGGCTGGAGAAGTTAAGGATGTACTTTTACTTGATGTTACACCTTTATCCCTTGGTATCGAAACTTTAGGTGGTGTATTTACCAAGCTTATTGAACGGAATACTACCATCCCTACATCTAAGAGTCAGATTTTCTCAACGGCTGCAGATAACCAAACCTCTGTAGAAATTCATGTTTTACAAGGTGAGCGAGAAATGGCTGCCTATAATAAAACATTAGGTCGTTTCCAATTGACAGGTATTCCTCCCGCCCCAAGAGGTGTTCCTCAAATCGAGGTTAAATTTGATATAGATGCTAATGGTATTGTAAATGTTTCAGCAAAGGATTTAGGTACAGGTAAAGAACAAAATATTACTATTCAATCCTCTAGTGGACTTTCTGAAGAGGAAATAGAAAGAATGGTTAAAGAAGCGGAAGCTAATGCCGAAGCTGATAAAAAACGGAGAGAAGAAGTAGAAACAAGAAACCAGGCCGATTCCCTGGTATACCAAACTGAAAAAACCTTAAAAGAGTTAGGAGATAAAGTTGATACTAATGAAAAAGAACAAGTTGAAAAAGCTAAAGATGAATTAAAGAAAGCTTTAGAAACAAATAACATTGATGATATTAAGACTAAATCAGAAAAATTAACAGAAGTACTTTATAAACTTACATCAAAAATGTATCAACAGGCCAATCCTCAAGAACCAGGAACAAATGAAGGAGAAGCAACCCAAAATAAAAAAGATGAGAATGTAGTAGATGCTGAATTTGAAGAAGTAGATGATGATAAGAAATAAAAATATGCGTGCCCAGTGTTCAGTGACCAGTGCCTAGCAATGAAAATTGGCAGGGATTACCCTGTCCAATTTTCTTGTTTAGTATAGTTGAAGCCATTGATGAACACAGATAAATAAACACGGATTTATTAAGCAGTCAATGGTCAATAGCAAAAAATATTAACTATATAACTATAGACTATTAGCTATCGACTTTTGACTAAATACTGGTAAAGCCAGTATTTCTAAAAATTTTTGCGGAATATTATAGTACTAGTTACCAGTCACTAGTAACTAAATTGTCCGCAGGACAATTTTTGTAGAGGAGGTGAACCGGGATGGCTAAACGTGATTATTATGAGGTTTTAGGTATAAATAAAGATGCTAGTGAAACAGACATAAAAAAAGCGTATCGTAAGCTGGCCCGGCAATATCACCCTGATGTTAACCCGGGAGATAAAGAAGCAGAGGTTAAGTTCAAAGAAGTTAAGGAAGCCTATGAGGTGCTTTCCGATCCTGAAAAGAGGGCTCGGTATGATCAATTTGGTCATTCGGGGGTTGATCCCAATGGATTTGGCGGCTTTGGAACTCAGGATTTTGGGGGCTTTGGTGATATATTTGATATGTTTTTTGGTGGTGGTTTTGGCGGACAGACCCGTAGAGGACCCCGTAAAGGAGCCGATCTTCGCTATGACCTAACCATTGAATTTGAAGAAGCTGCCTTTGGTACAGAAAAAACTATAACTATTCCTCGCTGGGAAACCTGTTCCCAATGTGAAGGTTCGGGGGCCAGAAAGGGTACCCGTCCCGAGACTTGCCCTAAATGTAAAGGTACAGGTCAGGTAGCCCATACTCAGAGAACACCATTGGGACATTTTCAAACTATACGAACTTGCCCGGAGTGTGAGGGTGAAGGTAAAGTCATCAAGAATCCTTGTCCGGAATGTAAAGGAAAAGGAAAAGTAAGGAATAATAAAAAGGTACAAATTAAAATTCCAGCAGGTGTTGATACCGGTTCTCGTTTGCGAATGGCCGGAGAGGGTGAAGCCGGTGAATTGGGTGGTCCTCCCGGAGACTTATATATATTCATTACAGTAAAACCCCACAAGTATTTTATTCGTCATGATGATGATATTTATTACGAATTACCAATTACTTTTGTCCAGGCCGCTTTAGGTGCGGAAATTGAAATACCAACCTTGGAAGGCAAGGTTAAGTTCAAAATACCTGAAGGGGTTCAAACAGATACTATATTTAGGCTAAAAGGTAAAGGTATTAGAAATGTACAAGGTTATGGGAAAGGTGACCAACATGTTAAAGTAAAGGTAGTTACCCCTCGAAACTTAACATCTGAGCAAAAGGAACTGTTAAAAAAGTTTGCCGGAACTTTAGGAGAACACCAGCATCATATAGAAGAAGATGAGGCTTCTCCAAAAGAGAAGAGCTTCTTTGAACGTGTCAAAGATGCATTTAAAAGTTAAGGAGAAATAATATGAATTGGTTAGAGGTCAAAGTAACCACGGTACAGGGTGCTATTGAAGGAATAGCTAATATTTTTCATGAGATGGGAGCTGGGGGCGTAGTTATTGAAGACCCCCAGCTAATTGCCATGTACGCCCGGAGGGGAGAATGGGATGACCATGAATTTGATAATGACCTTTTAGAAACTGAAGCGGTTGTAATAAAAGGTTATTTACCAATGGATCAATATTTATTGGGTAAATTAGAGGATATAAAGCAAGAACTTTTATATTTACAGGTCAGGTTGGAAAGTATACCGATAGAACTTGATGTAGCGGAAGTACAAGAAGAAGATTGGGCCAATTCCTGGAAGGCATATTTTAAACCAGAAAAAGTGGGTAATAAAACTGTAATCAAACCATCCTGGGAAGATTACTTACCTCGAGAAGGGGAACTGATAATTGAGCTTGATCCTGGAATGGCTTTTGGTACAGGTAATCATGCCACAACAGCTTTATGTATAAGACTATTGGAAGAATACATGAAACCAGGTGTGGAAGTTTTTGATGTAGGTACCGGTAGTGGTGTTCTAAGTATCCTGGCTGCTAAACTGGGAGCCCGATCTGTCCAGGCTTTAGATTATGATACCGTTGCAGTGGAAGCTGCCCAAAATAACATATCAAAGAATAATCTTAAAGATGTTATATCGGTGATTCACAGTGACTTATTAGATAAAGCTCTTGGTAAGGCGGATCTAATAATAGCCAATATAGTTGCAGATATTATAATCAGGCTTGTTCCTGATATACCAGACAAATTAAAAAGGGAAGGGATATTTATTTGTTCTGGTATAATTGATGAAAGGAAAAAGGATGTACTTGAAGTATTAAAAAAATATGCTTTTGATGTAATTGAAGTGAGGGAAGATGCAGGTTGGGTAGCAATAGTTGCTAGGTATAGTGACCAGTGATTAGAAAGGTTTAGCCACCTTTGAGTTTAGTGTGAAAGTGCGATAGTTTGTTAGTGTGTTAATTTGACCCGTAATGTTTACAGGAGAGAAAAGAGATGCGTCGTTTTTTTGTTTCCCCCCAGGGGATTGAGGGTGAAAAAGTTTATATTACAGGTTCTGAGGCTCATCATCTGGTTGAAGTCTTACGGTTAAAAGAAGGTGATCAAGTAATAATTATTGATGGGACAGGACTGGAATATGAGGTCAGAATTAATACTATCACTGAAGGTATAGTAAAAGGTGATATTAAGGGCGTTACTTCTTCAACAAGGGATACTAGTGTCAAAGTTACTTTAGTACAGGGTATTCCCAAAGGAGATAAAATGGAACTAATAATTCAAAAATGTACGGAATTAGGAGTTACAAAAATTATTCCCATTTTGACCGAGCGGACGGTGGTTAAATTAGATAATGATAAAAAGAAAAAAAGGCAGGAGAGGTGGCAGAAAATTGCCCAAGAGGCTAGTAAACAGTGTAAAAGAGCCACTGTTCCAGAAGTTACAGAAATTATTAAATGGGAACAGTATCTTAATTCTATAGATGATGGAGAAGAAATAATAGTATTGTGGGAAGATGAATTAACAAGAGGTCTAAAAAGTTATTTGCAGGTGAAAAAAAAATTGGGCAGCTTAAGCCTTGTTATAGGACCGGAAGGTGGGTTTTCCCCCTCTGAGATAACCCAATTAAGAAATAAAGGAGCAAAAACTGTTTCCCTAGGACCAAGGATACTGCGGGCGGAAACGGCAGGTTTGGCCGCATTAACAATGGTTCTCTATGAACTAGGTGATTTGGGGTGAATTATTTTGACCAATCCCAAGGTAGCATTTTATACCTTAGGTTGTAAAGTTAACCAGAATGAGACTGAAGCTTTGGGTGCGTTATTTAAGGAACATACATACGATGTTGTTGATTTTGTTGATAAGGCAGATATATATATTATTAATACCTGTACTGTTACCCACCTGGGGGATCGAAAATCCCGACAGGTTATTCGTCGCGCCATTAATACCAATCCCGATGCTATTATTGTAGTTACGGGATGTTATGCCCAAACTTCTCCCGGAGAAGTACAAAAAATTCCCGGAGTGGACCTAATTATTGGTACCAGTGACAGGGCGAAGATTGTAGAACTTATCGAAGAATATAAAAGAGGTAAAGAACCTGTTACCTATGTAAATGATATTTTAAAAGTAAAAGATTTTGAGGAATTGCCAGTAGATCGTTTAATTAATAGAACTAGGGCTTATTTAAAGGTACAAGAAGGATGTGAACAATTTTGTACTTATTGTATTATTCCTTATGCCCGGGGGCCATCTCGGAGTCGTAGTATAGAAAGTACTCTCAAGGAAGCCGGTAAATTAATCGCTGCTGGTTTTAAAGAATTGATATTAACGGGTATTCATTTGGGAGCCTATGGTAAGGATCTAGCAGAAAATATTGATTTAGCATATTTATGTAAAACATTATTAGAAAAAACCAGTATCCAACGTCTCCGGTTAAGTTCAATAGAGCCTACAGAGATAACTGATGAGCTTATTGAATTAATGAAAGGAAACCCCCGATTTTGCCGTCATTTACATATCCCATTGCAAAACGGTAATGATGAAATATTAAAATACATGCATCGGCCCTACACCACAAGGGATTATCGTTTCATTATAGAAAAAGTTAGAAAAAAAATCCCCGATATTGGTATAACCTCAGACATTATGGTTGGATTTCCAGGGGAAACCCAGGAGCATTTTTCCGATAGCCTGGACTTTGTTAAAGAGATGGAATTTAGTGGTTTACATGTTTTCAAGTATTCACCCCGTAAAGGAACTCCTGCCAGCAAGTTTTCCAATCAGGTTTCATCACCGGAAAAGGAAAAACGTAGTAAAGCTATGTTGGAGCTAGGAAAGCAAGGGTTTACAAATTTTGCTCAAAGGTACTTAGATAAAATTGTTGATGTGCTGGTAGAAACCTCCTGGCCTCAGGGTGGCTGGGAAGGACATACAGATAATTACTTAAAAGTTGTATTTAAAGGAGAAACGGAAAAAGGAGAAATAGTTCCAGTTCGTTTGCAAAGTTTAGAAGAAAATTATGTAATTGGTGAATTGATTAAAAGAAGGAACTACAACTATTAGTGTAGAAATAATGGACAAAGTAGTTGTACCATGATTAACCACTTATGAGTATATTAATAATAAAGAGCAATTAAGGCAACCGGAATGCTATTAGTTACTATTTTTGGTCCGGGAGGTGAAAGAAAAATGTCAGATTGCATATTTTGTAAAATTGTAGATAAAGAAATACCAGCTAAGGTTGTTTATGAAGATGATACAGTATTAGCTTTTAATGACATTCAGCCTCAAGCACCAGTGCATGTTTTGGTAATACCTAAAAAACATATTAGTGATCTTACTGCCTTAGCAGAAGCGGATTTGTCTAAAGTAACCCATATTTTCAAGGTTATTAAAGAAATAGCTAAAGACAAAGGAATAGATGAGGAAGGATACAGGATTGTTAATAACTGTAGGGAAAAAGGCGGCCAAACTGTAGGACATCTTCATTTCCACTTATTAGGTGGAAGGCAAATGCACTGGCCACCAGGTTAAGGCTTGATTATATATGTAATTTTTAGTATAATTAGCTATGTGCGATTTTTTATTCCCCAGTGAACTAATCCACTTATTTAGATTATTAGAAAGGGTTAGTAGTGGAGGGAGGGATATCAGGTGAGCGAAGTATATGTTGGTAAAAATGAAACTTTAGATAGCGCACTTCGTAGATTTAAAAGGTCATGCCAGAAATCTGGTGTGTTATCTGAATGTCGTAAGCGTGAGCACTATGAAAAACCTAGTGTTAGACGTAAGAAAAAATCAGAAGCAGCGCGAAAAAATAAAAGAAGATTCGGCTAGGGGAGGCTTTGTGTCCTTAAACGATGGAGTTTTGGTGTAAACTGGCAAATAAATAGTAAGTACTTTGTTGAATGATTAAAATTAAGGTAGTCTATATGGCTGCCTTTTTTGATTGCTATAAATCCTAAAACATAACTCTCATCAGTGGAATGTAAAAAGAAATTGCTAACTTAGCTCGCGATAATTATAAGAGTGTCACTATATTAAAGAATTGTTCACATTTATACCCTTGTTTTTAGGAATAAAAGAGGCCTATAATGGGAGAAGGAAAAAATAATGGAATTGGCAGGAAAGGGGTGTGATAAATGGATAAAAAATATTTAATAATATTAATGATCCTGGCAGTTTTAACTTTGTTAGTATTGCCTGGGATAGCAGCACCTCCCAAATTAGTTATGGTTGTGCCTATAGAAAAAACAGTGGAAAAAGGCTTATCTTCCTTTGTAGAAAGGGCTTTTCAAGAAGCGGAAAAAGAAAATGTAGATTTAATTATCTTGGAAATTGATACTCCCGGTGGGAGAATAGATGCTGCTAAAGAAATTAAAGATGTCATTATGAACTCGGAAATTCCTACAGCAGCTTTAATTAAAAGCCATGCTCTTTCTGCAGGGTCATATATTGCCCTAGCCAGTGATCATATTGCCATGCAGCCTGGTTCAACTATTGGAGATGCAGAACCCCTTGTGGGTGGTAAAAGAGCTGGAGAAAAGATTTTATCGGCATGGAAAGCGGATCTGGCCACTGTTGCGGAAGCCCATGGCCGTAATCCGGAAATTGCCAAGGCTTTTGCTGACAGGGATATGGAAATTACTGGTGTGACAGAAAAAGGCAAATTATTAACCCTTACCCCCAAAGATGCCGTTAAGTTGGGGATGGCTGATTATGAAGTTGCTAACCGGGAGGAACTATTACAGATCCTTGGTTTTGAAAATGCACAAATTATTTCTGCCAATCCTACTTTAGCTGAAAAGCTTTCCAGGCTGGTTACTAATCCTTTTGTAGCTCCCGTACTTTTAACCATAGGTATTGCAGGTTTGGTAATAGAAGTTATTACTATCGGCTTTGGTATTTTTGGAATAGTAGGGCTAACATCTTTGATTTTATTTTTTGGCGGACACCTAATTGCCGGATTTTCAGGTTGGGAAGCTATTTTGTTGTTTGTTGTCGGTTTGATTTTAATGGTGATAGAAGCTTTTATACCAGGTTTTGGTATTTTCGGCATTGGTGGTCTGATGGCATTTATTACCAGTATAGTCCTGGTTTCACCTACCTTTGAGACAGCTTTAATTTCCCTTACTATAGCCATAATAGGTACTATAGTAATAGTACTTTTAAGCATGAATTTTTTAACAACCAGGAATTTTTGGAAGAAAATAATTTTAGGTAATAAATTGGTTTCTGAGGAAGGATATATTGCTGCCCGACCGGATTTAATTCAATATATTGAAAAAGAAGGTGTTGCCTTAACTATTCTTAGACCTTCCGGTACGGTGGTATTGGATGATGGAACTAGGTTGGATGTTGTTTCAGCAGGGGATTATATTGAAAAAGAAAGCAGGGTAAAAATAACTAAGGTCGAAGGTAATAGAATAATAGTACAAAAAATTAATTAAAGGAGGAAGTCTATGTTTTTTGAATTATCACTTTTAGTCATGTTGGTCATTGTAATTCTAGCCATAGTAGTTTTGTTTACTTTTATTCCAGTTGGTCTCTGGATTTCAGCTCTGGCCGCTGGGGTTAGGGTGGGTTTATTTACACTTATTGGTATGCGTTTAAGACGGGTCCCCCCGGCTAAAATTGTCTTACCACTAATTAAGGCTGTTAAAGCAGGCTTAGATTTGGATACTGCTAAACTGGAAGCCCATTATTTAGCAGGTGGAAATGTAGATCGGGTAGTTGATGCTTTAATCGCTGCCCAAAGGGCAGGTATTGATCTAAACTTCTCTCGAGCTGCTGCTATTGATTTAGCAGGTCGAAATGTTAAAGAGGCTGTAACTGTTTCTGTGACTCCTAAAGTAATTGAAACTCCTGTTGTAGCTGCCATGGCGAAAGATGGGATTCAGGTAAAAGCTACCGCCAGGGTTACAGTCAGGGCTAATATTGAACGATTGGTAGGGGGCGCAGGAGAAGAGACTATTATTGCCCGGGTTGGGGAAGGTATTGTTACTACCATTGGTAGTGCCAGTTCCCATAAAAATGTTTTAGAGAACCCCGACAGTATCTCTAAAACTGTATTGGCCAAAGGTTTAGATGCTGGTACAGCCTTTGAAATATTATCTATTGATATAGCTGATGTCGATGTTGGTAAAAACATCGGAGCAGAACTGCAGGCTGACCAGGCAGAAGCGGATAAAAAGATTGCTCAGGCAAAAGCTGAGGAACGTAGAGCTATGGCTGTAGCTCAAGAACAAGAAATGAAAGCAAGGGTTCAGGAAATGAGAGCTAAAGTTGTTGAAGCGGAAGCTGAAGTACCTAGGGCTATGGCTCAAGCTTTAAGGGATGGTAAAATGGGTGTAATGGATTATTATAATATGCAAAATATCATGGCTGATACATCTATGCGTGAAAATATTGCTAAAACAACTAGTCCAGAAAATCCTTCTAAAGAATAATGTAAGTATGATAGGGAATATTCAGAATTAGCCCATTAGCATTGGGAAAGGTGGTGTTAATACTGGATTTTGATCTGATAGGTGTTTTAATCTTTCTATGGTTCATATATAAAGGTTTTAACAGTAGTAGAGAAGCTAAAAGAAAATACCAACAACGGCGACGAGAAGAAACTATATCTAAAAAGTCAACAAGGCCATCTACTACCCATAAAAAAAGGCGAGAAGTAAGACCGGAGTCGAAGTATGAACCTGCTCCATCATGGTTTCCTTTTCCTAAGAACTCCAGGCATAGAGAAGTTGCAAGGAAGGGGACTGAAAAAGTTGAAGATATTAAACCAAAAGCTACTATGAAAAAATCTTTCAGTGAAGAAGAGAAACAAAAACCTTCCAGAAAAGAAATAGTTACACCTTCTATTATTCAACTTCAAGAAAAACAATGGAAATCTCAAGGTCAGAGTTTAGCTTTTGATAAAAAAGCAGTAATTAACGGGATTATCTGGTCAGAAATATTAGGTCCACCAAAAGTTAAAAAATAGAAAAGAAATAACAGAACCCTGTTTTTTTGAATTTATTACTTCATAAAAGCAGGGTTTTTTATTTGTAAGAGAGAAAGTATAAGATTTAAGTAATATCAAAGGAGTGAGAGTTTGTGTGGATGGCCATCACTGCTTGGATTGTTTTAATTGGTTTAAGTCTAATGATGTTGTTATTTTTTAATTATATGATTTATAACAAACATTTTAAAATATTTTTTAATACCAGTATACTGGTATTTACTTTAGTAGCTACTGTTTATCTGTATCTTAACTGGAAAACTATTTTTATATAAATTAAATTTACTCTAAAACCGAGCATTGCTCGGTTTTTAAAGTAATATGCAAATATTATTAAAAGGATTATTGCAAACCAGCTTGCCTTTTTTACAATTTTGCTTTTAACGCGGATTATAGGAAAGCAACAAATAACACAGTTAACCTATTACTCTGGATAATATACAAATGGGTCAAAAAGATGAAAAAAGTAAATTTAACTAGCCCCTAACAACTAATAACTAAGTAGAATATTCCCTCTTTTTCCAGCATAAATTTATTAGGAAAGAGGGGGATTTTTATGACTTTAAATAATAAAAGCAAACTAAAACAAAGATTCTCCAGTTTTTTAGATATGCCTAAAGATGTTATGTTGGATTTACCCAAACTTACAATTATTGGGGATATCCAAATATATATTGAAAATCACCGGGGAATTATTGAATATACCAATGAATTAGTAAGAATTAGTACTTCTTTAGGGCAGTTAGCCATAAAAGGTGAAAGCCTGGTTTTACGTAATATTAGTGCAGAAGAAATATACATTGATGGGCGAATTATGGAAATAGGCTACACACGGTAGTACGTGACTCAACCTTAAGTTTTCGGTGTCTTGATATGCATGTTGGAGGTGACTTTAATTGAGATGGTATTCCTATCTAGTAGGTTATTTAATTGTAACAATTGAAGGTGAATTTCCCGAAAAAGTAATTAATATGGCTTTAATACGGGGAATTTTTTTATGGGATATAATACAAGTTGCTGATAAAAAAATCATGCTAAAGATTAGGTTGCATGGTTTTCGTCCATTAGCTCGCATAGCGAGGAAATGTAGATGTCATATTAGCATCTATGAGCGTAAGGGTATTCCTTTTCAATTTAAAAAGATAAAAAAACGTAAAACCTTAGCTTTAGGCAGTATGCTATTTTTTTTAAGTTTATATATTTTATGCTCTTTTGTTTGGGTTATTGAAGTAAAAGGAACAGAGGATTTAACAGTAAGTGAAGTAAAAGAATTGGCTGCTGATTTCGGATTAAAGCCAGGTGCAGTTATTAAGAAATTGGATCTAGATAAATTGGAAGTAGAGATGCAAGATAACCATCCCAAATTGGCCTGGGTGGGAATTAGTATTCAGGGTACTAAAGTCACTATTGAAATTGCAGAAAAGGTTTTAATACCTGAAACTGAAGAACATAAATATGCCCACCTGATAGCTAGAGAGCCGGGGATTATTGAAGAAATGCTGGTTTTAAAGGGAACTCCCCAAGTTAAAGAGGGAGATCAGATAGAAAGGGGACAGATTTTAATTTCGGGATGGGTTTATCCGGAAATGCATCTTAATGATGATGGTACATATACACCCATGGGTAATCCTGAATTAGTGAGGGCCAAGGGAATTGTCAGGGCCAGGGTAAAACATATTATAAAAAAGTCTTGCCCCATTAAGGAAAGTAAGATTATTCAAACTGGTGAAAAAAGTGAACAGGTTATCTTAAAAATAGGAAAAAAACAAATAGTTCTTAAAGGACCGCAAACTACTCCTTTCCAATATTATCAAAAAGAAACCACCTTAAAACCCCTTCTTAATTGGAGGAATATCCAGGTACCTGTCGAACTAATTACCAATACCTTTATTGAACAAAAACGTTTAAATAACAATTATGGCCATGAAGGTGCTTATCAAGAAGCAATTAAAAGGGCTGAAAATAATTTGAGGGCAATTTTACCCCAGGATGCTAAGGTTTTAAATCAATCTGTAAAGTTATTATCTACGGAAAGTAAAGAAATTGTAGAAGTAGAAGTGATCTGGGATTGTTTAGAAAATGTAGCAGTTCCCATGCTTATACACGATGGTAATATTGGCGATCCTTAATTTGATGATGTATAATAGGATAGGACTTAACTCGGTGTAAAAGTGTGTAGAATAAAACTTTTATCAAAACATAGGAGGTATAAATTAATTTTGTCCACCCAACATCAAATTAAAATATCTTTGAAAGATAACAATCAAGCTGCTATACTTTTCGGAATGCAGGATATGAATTTAAAATTTATTGAAAAAAATCTCTCTGCTAAAATTGTGGCCCGGGGGGATGAAATTATTTTATCAGGTTCTGAAAGTGAAGTTAAAGAGGCTAAGCAATTGTTTGATCATTTAATAGAATTAATTAGTAATGGTAAAAATATTAATCTTACCGATATAAATTATGCCTTAACTTTAATTCTTCAAGAACCGGAGGAGAAAATTTCTGAACATCTCTCAGAAGTATTATTGATTACTGCTCGGGGTAAACAAATTCGCCCCAAAACGTTAGGTCAATATAAATATGTTAAAGCAATTCATGAAAATGATATAGTTTTTGGAATTGGGCCTGCGGGTACTGGAAAAACTTATTTAGCTGTGGTCATGGCTATAAAAGCACTTAGAAACAAAGATGTACAACGGATAATATTAACTAGACCTGCTGTTGAAGCTGGTGAAAAGCTGGGTTTTTTACCTGGAGATTTACAGGAAAAGGTTGATCCTTATTTAAGACCTTTATATGATGGTTTATACGATATTTTAGGGATAGAAACTGCCCAGAGATATATGGAAAAGAGAATAATAGAAATAGCTCCTCTAGCCTATATGCGGGGGAGAACTCTGGATGATTCCTTTATCATTCTAGATGAAGCTCAAAATACTACACCGGAGCAAATGAAAATGTTTTTAACCCGGATCGGCTTTGGTTCAAAAGCAGTTGTAACCGGTGATATAACCCAGGTGGATTTACCTAAAAATAACGAATCCGGACTTATTATAGTGCAACGAATTTTACAATCTATACCGGAAATAAGCTTTCAATATTTAACCCGGGCTGATGTAGTAAGACATCCAGTTGTTTCAAAGATCATAGCCGCTTACGAGTTATATCAACAAGAGGTGGATGAGAGGAGGTAACTCCAGATGGCTCTTAATAAAATTCAGGTAAAGTTACCCAAAGTATTAACCCATTGGTTGGGATATACTAAAGTACGTCGGTTACTTTGGAGTTTATTATTTTTTTGTTTTACCTTAGGTATTTTTTCCCTGCATTTTTTGCCTGATCGCGTCCCACTAGAAGTAGGACAAGTTAGTCCCGTTGATATAACTGCTAACAGGTATTTGACCTTTGAAGATGAAGAGGCGACAGAAAAAAAACGTCAAGAGGCGGCTCAGAATGTAAAAGACGTTTATGAACTTAATCCCAAGGTTATAGAAAAGACGAAAAGTGAAATTGGAGCTAATTTTAAAAAAGTTTTGGGGGTATCTATTAATCCCAAATTAGATCAAAATGAAAAAATCAAAGCACTAAAATCATTTAATTGGCAAATAACAGACAACCAGTGGCAAGAAATCTTAAGTCTCGAACCGAAGCAAATTCAAGAATTAGAAGAACAAACTAAAAAGATAGTAACTAATACTTTTTCTAAAGGGGTAAATAGTGAAAACTTACAATTTGCTATAGATAAAATCATATCAGAAGTAGAGCTCTTGGAAATAAACCCAGCCTACAGGTCTTTAATAAAAGGTGTTTTGAGTTCGGTAGAATTTCAACCCAATTTACTTTTTAATCCCGTGGCCACAGAAGAAAAACGAAAAGAAGCTAGAGAGGCTGTAGAACCTGTTAATGTTGTAATCCAGAAAAATGAAAGAATTGTTAGTGCCGGAGATGTTTTAACCCAACGCCAGGTCAATATCTTAACTTGGCTCGGTTATAAAAATAATGCTTCTCCAACTTTTATTATCCTGGGCTTAGCTTTATTTACGGGTTTAATCATGATGTTAGGAGCTTTATTCCTAAGGCATTATCGTAAAGAGCTTTATCGAAATGAAACATATTTAGTACTCTTAATGCTCTTGGTTGTCTTAACCCTGGTTTTGTGTAAACTGATAATATCTATAAAACTAAGTAATATTCCGGAAAAGGCAGACCAGGTAGGACATATGATTCCCGTTGCCGCTGGTACAATGCTCATTGCTATTCTTTTAGATACCAAGCTGGCAATTTTTACAACTGTTATTTTTACAATGTTTGTTGGACTCTTTACAGGTCAAATGTCTTTTGTCTTAACTGCATTAACTGGTGGACTTGTTGGGGTATATAGTGTATCCCACTTAAGCCAGCGTTCAGACCTAGCTAAAGCAGGCATTTGGGTAGCTTTTGCTAATATTGTAAGTGTATTTTCTTTAGGATTGCTTAATAATTTAAGCTGGAAGTTGATTTTAATTGGTTCCAGTTTTGGTATTGCCAATGGTATATTATCTTCTGTACTAACTATTGGCCTATTACCTTATCTAGAAAGTGGTTTTGGTATAACAACATCTGTTCGTTTATTGGAACTTTCCAATCCCAATCATCCTTTATTAAAACGCTTACTTTTAGAAGCTCCAGGTACTTATCATCACTCTATTTTAGTGGGTAACTTGGGAGAAGCAGCTGCCGATGTTATTGGTGCTGAATCCTTACTGGTTAGGGCAGGAGCGTATTACCACGATATTGGTAAAGTAAAGAGACCATATTTCTTTGTTGAAAACCAGATATCGGGAGAAAATCCCCACGAAAAAATTGCAGCTCCATTAAGTACTCTAATAATTACCTCTCATGTCAAAGATGGTGTGGAATTAGCTAAAAGCTATGGTTTGCCCCAGGTAATTGTAGATATGGTAGCCCAGCACCATGGTACTAGTTTGGTTAAGTATTTTTACCATAAAGCTCTAGAAAATGAGAAAGAAGATACTATTAAGGAAGAAGACTTCCGGTATGATGCTCCAAAACCCCAAAGTAAAGAAGCAGCTATAATTATGCTGGCTGATAGTGTTGAAGCAGCAGTTAGATCAGTAAAACAGCCGACACCTGGTAAAATCGAAGGAATGGTTCGCAATATCATAAAAGAAAGATTAAATGATGGTCAATTAGATGAATGTGATTTAACCTTTAAAGATTTGGATAAGATAGCTAATGCTTTTGTAAGAGTTCTTAATGGTATATTTCATTCCCGGATAGAATATCCGGAAAGTATTCTTAAGGCTATGGAAAAGAAAAAGAAAGGTGAAAAAGATGGCACTGATAATAAACAACCAGCAGCAAAAAGTTCAAATTCCCCATCAGTGGGAGGCTAATTTTGAGAAAATTGCCATTAAATGCCTGGAATTAGAAAATATCGACCCACAAGCAGAAATCAGCTTGGTTTTTGTAGATGATAATGGGATACAAGAATTAAATAAAAATTATCGAGGTAAAGATATGCCCACTGATGTACTTTCCTTTGCCTTAACTGAGATGGGAGAAGATGAGTTAGAAATTGTTGAAGGTGAAATGGAAACCCTATTAGGTGATATAATAATCTCCCTGGAAACTGCCCTCCGACAGGCGGAGGAATACGGTCATACCGTAGAAAGGGAAGTAGCTTATTTAATGGTCCATGGGTTATTACATTTACTGGGATATGATCATATGACTGAAGAAGATAAAAAGGTGATGCGCCAGAGGGAAGAAAAAGTTTTGGAGGCAGTAGGGATAACCAGATAGAATAACTAGACCCCCAAAATTAATCTACAAGTTGATTGGATGGTTTTAACCATGAAGAAACGGAGAAAATTTTTAAGTGGTTTCAATTTTGCTTTGCAAGGAATTATATATTGTATTCAAAATGAACGTCATATGCGTTTTCATATATTTGCTGCGGCTATAGCTTTATTATTTGGTTGGTATTTAAATATTTCCGGTATGGAATGGCTTATACTAGTATTTAGTATTACTTTGGTTATAGTTTTAGAAATGATTAATAGTGCAATTGAAAATACTATAGATATGTTTACTAATGAATATCATCCTTTAGCTGAGGTGGCCAAAAATGTGGCCGCTGGAGCAGTATTAGTGGCCGCCCTAAATGCTTTAGTAGTTGGGGCGGTTGTTTTTCTACCAAAATTATTCAATTTTTTATCTAACGCTAATTTCTAGGATGGGGGTTCCTTTTTGGATACTAGCACTTTTTTCCAGGGGTTTATTTTAACAATTTTATTAATACTATCAGGTTTTTTTTCTTCAACGGAAACAGCGTTGTTTTCTTTAAATAAAGTTCGTATTTTGCATATGGCTGAAGAAGGAAATAAAAAGGCCCAATTAGTAATGGATATGTTAGATGAGCCAAATCGCCTCATTGCTACAATTTTGGTTGGTAATAACATTGTCAATATAGGTGCTTCTGCCTTGGCCACTTCTTTAGCTATTGATATTTTTGGCAGTAAAGGTGTTGGTATTGCTACAGGGGTAATGACATTACTAGTTTTAGTCTTTGGAGAGGTTACACCTAAAACTTTTGCTGCCCAAAATGCAGAAAAAT
The DNA here is from genome assembly GCA_030154225.1 of Clostridia bacterium. Classification (GTDB taxonomy): domain Bacteria; phylum Bacillota; class Peptococcia; order Peptococcales; family BICA1-8; genus JASKKI01. The sequence goes on from JASKKI010000008.1 coordinate 44,285, forward strand.
GGTCTTTGGCTATAATTAATATAATCATATTTTTGAGCCAGGTGTTGTTACCAATTATTAAAATTTTAGGATTATTAACTAACCTATTATTGAAAATAACAGGAAATAAAACAAAGCAGGATCCTTTTATTACTGAAGATGAGTTGAAGCTTCTGGTTAATGTAGGTCAGGAAGAAGGGCTTATTGCTGAAAGTGAAAGGGAAATGATAAATAGTATATTTGAGTTTGATGATACTCTGGTTAGAGAGATAATGACCCCTAGAATTGACATGATCGTCACAGATGTGAATGAAACATTTGCCAATGTAGTAGCTACAGCTATAGATGCCGGTCATTCTCGGATACCGGTTTATGAAGATACAATTGATAACATCATAGGAATAATTTATGCTAAGGATTTATTGAAAAATATTAATAAAGATTTTTCAACTTTAGAAATTAGAAAATTAATGCGTCCTGCCTATTATATTCCAGAAACAAAAAAAGTAAGAGATCTATTAGCTGAATTAAGACAGGCAAAAGTACATATGGCCATAGTAATTGATGAATATGGAGGAACAGCTGGCCTGGTAACAATTGAAGATGTTATTGAAGAAATTATAGGAGATATCCAAGATGAATTTGATATTGAAGAAGAATCTATTATAATGCTATCTGATGGTAGTATCAGGGCTGATGCCAGGGCCAGTATTTATGACATAAATGAAGCATTAGATACAGAACTACCTGATGATGATTATGAAACTATAAGTGGCTTGGTATTTCATTTATTGGGTCATATTCCAAAAGAAGGAGAAGAATTAAGCTTGGAAAATGTTAAAATAATGGTAGAGAAAACTTTAGGTAGGCGTGTTGATAAAGTAAGGATCTGGAAAGAAGATAATTAGGTGTGAAAATGGCGATAATGAATGTTGAAAAGAAGGTGTTTTTAGAATGCTAAAAAAGCTACAAACATATTTTATTACCGGGTTAGTAGTCTTACTTCCTACTGTAGTTAGCATTTATGTGTTTTTATTATTGTTTAATTTTATTGATAAGTTGATTTTAGGTAAATTACCCTTTGCTGAATATATACCCGGCCTTAATTATTTAAATTCGTTAGCACAGAAAATACCAGGTATTGGTTTTATTAGTACAATTCTACTTATTTTATTAATCGGAATACTGGCTAAAAATATAATTGGCAAAAGATTAATCAATTTTTTTGATCGCTTAATGCTGTCTTTGCCAGTTGTTAAATCCATTTATAATGCCGTAAAACAAATAATAGAAGCTTTTATACGTCAAGATAAGGATGCCTTTCAAAAAGTTGTTCTCTTAGAGTATCCACGTAAAGGCTTATATGCTTTAGCTTTTGTTACCGGTACAACTAGAGGAGAAATTCAGGCCAAAACCAGGCAAGAAATGATAAATGTATTTCTACCAACTACTCCTAACCCTACATCAGGATTTCTATTATTAGTACCGAGAGAAGATTTAATACCCTTAGAAATGTCTGTAGAAGAAGGAATAAAACTAATTATCTCAGGAGGAGTAGTTACCCCACCTTATCAAGTGGAGGAGCAAGGAGGAGATTAAAATGAATTGGTTAAGACAAAATATTATCATATTTGTTTTACTCATTTTTGGAATTATTTCCGGTGTAGCGGGTTTTGTTTATATGGGAGATTTATTAGAACCCCATCAACAAGTAGAGAAAAAGGAACCACCGAAAACTGAAATTCCGGAGCCACCAATGAATAATAGTGAAGAAAAGGAAAAATGGCTTGAACTTCCCAGAGAAAGAAACTTGGTTGTACTAATTGATAATGACCTAAATGCCCGTCCCCAGGCCGGGCTTAAAGATGCAGATATAGTTTATGAGTTACCTATAGAGGGTGGAACAACACGTTTTATGGCTATCTTTTCCCGTTTTAGTTCGGAATTAATCGGTCCTATTAGAAGCGCTCGGGATTATACGATAGATATTGCTAAAGAGTTTGATCCCATCTTTGTTCATGCCGGGGGAAGCCCCCAAGCTTTTGCTAAGTTTGAAGAAATCGGTAATCTAAATGGTTTAGAAGGTGGGGTTGATCGAGCATTTTGGAGAATAGGTGAACGGGAAGCTCCCCATAATCTTTATTCTGATTCCAAAACTTTACGCAGAGTAGCAAGACAAGAAGGTTTTCGAGAAAAAGGTAAACTCTTAGAATTTAAATATTTAACCTCAGGGGAAAATTTTGAAGGTAAAAAATCTGATAACATAATGATTAACTACGGTCATAAAGACTTTAGAGCGGAATTTCTTTATGATAAAAATACTAAAAAATATTTAAGGTTTACCGGTGGTGTTAAACACTGGGATAACACAGGGGAACAAATTGCTGTAAAAAATATTATTATTCAAAAGGTAAAAGCCCGGGTTAAAGATGAGAAAGGACGCCTACACCTTGACATAGTTGGTAAAGAGAAAGCCCTCTTCTTCTCTGAAGGACAGGTGATACAAGGATATTGGGAGAAAAAACAGGATGGAATTACTAAATTCTATAAAGCAGTGGGTGAAGAAATAGCTCTCAAGGAAGGAAATACCTGGATAAGTGTAGTTCCAGTTAATGTACAGGTAGCATATTAATTTGCATTTGAGTGAACATATTCCGTCAGTGCGCAAGTGTGACGGCTAAAAAAAGCAAATCTGCATGATAGTGTGAAAAACTTTGACAATATCGCACTTAGTAAACAAATTACTATCGAGGTGAAAAAAGATGGTTAGCTATGAAGAATTAGTGCAAATAGCGGCTGAGGCTAAAAAAAAGGCTTATGTCCCTTATTCTCAGTTTCGAGTAGGAGCAGCAATATTAAGTGAGGATGGACTAATTTTTTCGGGCTGTAATATAGAGAATGCAAGCTATGGATTAACTAATTGCGGGGAGCGGACGGCCCTTTTTAAAGCAGTTTCTGAAGGAGTACGAAAATTTAAAGCCATAGCCATTTCTACCGATACAGAAGAAATCACTTCACCGTGTGGACCTTGTCGGCAGGTACTATTAGAATTTGGAGAGGATATTGAGGTAATAATGGCTAATGTTCATGGAGATTATAAAATTTGTAAAGTTAAAGACCTATTACCTCTGGCTTTTAGTCCGGCCAAATTAGAGGAGGAGCGACTATCATGAAATCTGGCTTTGTAGCCATTATTGGTAGGCCTAATGCTGGAAAGTCTACATTATTAAATCAAATATTAGAACGCAAAGTGGCTATAATTTCTGATAAGCCCCAAACAACCCGTAACCGGATTTCCGGTATTTTGACCAGAGATGAAGCTCAGATAATATTTTTAGATACACCTGGGATTCATAAACCCAAACATAAGCTGGGAAAATATATGGTTGATGTTGCCCAGGGAACACTGGCTGAGGTTGATCTAATATACTATATGGTAGACGCAAGCACTAGTTTTGGTTCTGGTGAACAATATATAATTGATAAATTATCTGAGATAGATACTTCAGTTTTTTTATTATTAAATAAAATAGATGTATTGAAACCACAACAAGTTTTGGAGAATATTGCAGAATGGCAAACAAAGGGTGATTTTACTGAGATATTTCCATTATCGGCCCTTAATGGGAAAAATGTTCAGCCGTTAATTACCAAAACCATTGAATATTTACCTGAAGGACCTCTATATTATCCCCCCGATGCTGTTACTGACCAGCCTGAACAGGTGGTAATTGGGGAATTGATAAGGGAAAAAATAATTTTATTAACTCGCGAAGAAATACCCCATAGTGTTGCTGTAATGATAGAGATGATGGAAAAAAGGGCAAATGATACTGTTTATATTGGAGCAACTATTTTTGTGGAAAGGAACTCTCAAAAAGGAATTATAATAGGTAAAAAGGGAGAACTGCTGAAAAAAATAGGTTCTGAGGCCCGTAAAGATATAGAATTTTTGTTAGGTAACAAAGTTTTTTTAGAACTATGGGTGAAAGTTAAAGAAGACTGGCGCAATAGAGAAAAGATATTGCGTAATCTCGGTTATGAAAAGTTTTAGTAAAGGAATATCGCCAACTTTTTAGTTGACAGTGAACCCCTTAATTGATAAAGTCAAATAGGTATTAATTGGTGATGTTTACGTGGCTAGACCATTAAGTAATAAGTTGAGGTGAAAAGTTGTGGAAGGCAACCCGCGAAGTAGCAAGTTAAATATTAAAACATCATTAAGGGGAGCCCTCATCCACATTTAAGGCTCCCCGGAAAGGAGGAGCTAAATGAAAGAGCGGAAAAATTATTTGCTTACTGTAATAAAAGAGTTATTAGCTGTCAAGGATGAAAAGCATTTAAAACAATTTCTAAAAGATACCCATCCTGCTGATATTGCCGAAGTACTTTCCCAAATAGAAACCAAAGCTGATCAGCAATTTTTATTGGCACAGCTTGATTCCCAATTAGCCGCCTTAGTTCTTAATGAATTAGATGCTGAGTTAGTAGCTGAATTTCTACAAGAGATATCGGAAGACCGGGTATCTGAAATCCTGGATGAAATGTCTTTTGACGATGCAGCAGATTTTCTAGGTGAACTATCGGAAAATGAAAAGGAAAAATTTCTAGAACTGTTTGAGGACCAGGATGCGGAAGATGTCCAGGAGTTAATGGAATATGAAGAAGACACTGCCGGTGGTATTATGACCACTGAGTATGTGGCTATTCCTGATAATATAACTGCAAGTAAAGCTATTGAGGTTTTAAGGGAAACTGCTCCTGATGCAGAAACAGTATATTATGTCTATGTTATTAATATGAAAAACCAATTAGTTGGTGTAATTTCCCTTCGAGAATTAATTATTGCTAATCCAAATGCCTTAATTTCCGACATAATGCGGAAAAAGGTAATAAGTGTAAATGTTAATGAAGACCAGGAAGATGTTGCCAGACTAGTTTCCAAATATGACTTTTTAGCTGTTCCTGTTGTAGATGATAGCCAACACTTAATAGGTATAATTACAGTTGACGATATTATTGATGTTATTCATGAAGAGGCAACAGAGGACCTATATCGTTTAGCAGGTACTTATGCCGCCGAAGAGGATGAAACTTTAGCCAGATTTACCACTGCTTTAAAATCCAGACTTCCCTGGCTTTTAGTAACGCTGCTGGGAGGCTTAATGTCCGGCCAGGTCCTAAAAAACTTTTCAGATCAGTTAAATGCAGTAGTTGCTTTAGCTTTCTTTATCCCATTACTTATAGGCATGGGTGGGAATGTTGGTACCCAGTCTTCAACTGTTACCATTAGAGGTATTGCCACAGGACAAATAAATACTAGTACAGTAGTTAAAACTATTCTTAGGGAATCTATGGTTGGTATTTCATTAGGTACTGTAATGGGTTCACTAGTTGCCTTAACAGCATTTATTTGGCAAGGAAGTATGAAAATTGGTCTGGTAGTAGGATTAACTATGTTGGCTAATATGTTTACAGCAGCAACTATGGGTTCGGCAGTACCTATCATACTAAAAAGAATTGGAGTTGATCCGGCAACTGCTTCTGCACCTTTTATAACAACTACTATTGATATTGTAGGGTTAATAATTTATGCAACATTAGCTACCATCTTGTTAGGGATTTTTTAAAATTAAATACTATTAGCTATAGAATATTGATTCCTCTGGAGGGAAGAATAATGCCTGAAATCCAAATTGCCAAATATATTGACCATACTGCTTTAAAACCAGAAACCACTGAAGGAAATATTATAGAACTTTGTAGAGAAGCTAAACATTACGGTTTTGCTGCGGTTTGTGTAAATCCTTATTATGTTAATTTAGCCAGTAAACTATTAACTGGTACAACAGTAAAGGTAGCTACTGTTATTGGTTTTCCTTTAGGAGCTACTACTATTGAAACAAAAAATTTTGAAGCTGAACAAGCTTTTAAAGAAGGTGCCCATGAGGTTGATATGGTAATAAATATTGGAGCTTTAAAATCCAATAAGGATGAATATGTCCAGAATGATATTGAAGCGGTTGTTAAAATAGCTAAAAGTCAGGTGCCTAAAAAACTTGTTAAAGTTATAATTGAAACCTGTCTTTTGACAGATGAGGAGAAAAAGCGTGCTTGTAAACTAGCCATCCAAGCTGGAGCAGATTTTGTTAAAACCTCTACAGGATTTGGTGGTGGTGGAGCTACCATTAAAGATGTTAGACTAATGAAAGAAGTTGTTCAAGATAAGGCCTTGATTAAAGCTTCCGGTGGTATAAGGGATTATAAAACAGCTTTAGAAATGATTAAAGCGGGAGCAGATAGAATCGGAACAAGCTCCGGAGTAGCAATTGTTACTAATAAATTAGGCTCAGAAGGGTACTAAATTATCCCTGTCGTATAAAATTAGGTGATTATATTATGGACCAAAAGGATATCAAAATATTGGTGGTAGAACCTGACCTTTTAGTAAGGAAAGGATTGATCAGCGTTCTAAATCAAGCTGAAGGCTTAAAAGTTGTAGGTGAAGCTCAAAACGCAAGAGAAGCATTGAATTTTATTGAAAATAATGAAGTAGATGTGGTAGTTACCGAATTATGGATTAAAGATGAACAAAAATCCCTGGTTGCCACAATTGGTAAAGAATTTCCTGGAAAAACCAAGATAGTTATTTTAACCGCCTCACAGGAAGCTAAACATCTTTTCGATGCCATGCGCTTGGGTGCCCAGGGTTATTTATTAAAAACTTTGGAACCTGAAATCTGGATAGAGGTAATACGAAGTGTGGTTAAAGAAAAGGAGTCCTTAGCATCTAATGTAGCTTGTGATATTCTCCGTCAATTTGCTGAACAATTAGGTAAAGAAAGTAATGATAAAATAAATTCATTAACAAATAGGGAAAAAGAAATTCTGCATTTAGTGGCTATAGGGCATACCAACCAAGAAATTGGTTCTCAGTTAAGTATTTCTGCTAATACTGTAAAAAATCATGTAAAACGTATTAGTGATAAGGTAGGGGTTAGTAATAGGGCTCAATTAGTGGCTTTTGCTGTTCGTCACGGTTTCACCGTGAAGGGGAATGATCGTTGAAAATCTTAGGTATTTTTCATTTATACAATATAATTGAGAATGCAGGCCAATTATACGCAAGAATAATTAGCCTGTATTTTTTATATATTTGTTTTATATATTTTGCAATAATTAGCCATATTAGTACATTTGTACTAAAAAATTACTCAAATAATACTAAAAGTTAGTACAATATAAGACTTTTATTAATCCGAGTGTTATAGTAAGATATAACTACCAATGAGAATGTTTATCATCAAGGAGGGTGCCACATGGTTTTATCAGAAGTTAAAAAAGGTCAAACCTTTAAAATTTTATCTATTCCTAATGAGATAGTCCGTGCTCAAGCCATTCGTTTTGGTATTGCTGAAGGTGCTATTGTTACTTGTGATGAACTGGTTCCTGCGGGTCCGGTTATTTTAAGAAAAAATAAACAAGAAATAGCTGTAGGACATGGCTTAGCAAGGGAAATACTAGTGGAAGCAATCCAATAGCATATAGGTAAAAATGCATGTCAGTGTGAAAACTTGAAGGAGGAAAAAGAAAATGGCCCATTGTCATGGATCTAATATAAAAATAGATTTGCCCGAACATGGCCGTAAAATTGTTTTGGCCGGGAATCCTAATGTAGGTAAATCTGTGTTTTTTAATGCCTTAACGGGCATGTATGTTGATGTTTCTAATTATCCCGGTACTACCCTAGATATATCCTATGGTCGTTTGGGCGAGGATCTAGTTATAGATACACCAGGTGTCTACGGCATTTCTTCATTTAATGATGAAGAACGAATTGCTAGGGATGTTATTCTTTCTGCTGACATAGTTATTAATGTGGTTGATGCTGTTCACCTGGAAAGGGACCTTTTTCTAACCCAGCAAATTATTGATACAGGAGTACCTGTCATTGTTGCTCTTAATATGATTGATGATGCCCAGAAACAGGGTTTAAAAGTAGATGCTGACTTATTAGAGCACCTTCTGGGTGTACCTGTAATGGAAACAGTTGCTATTAAGGGTAAGGGGTTAGACCAGGTTAAAAATAATATAAACAAAGCTCGTTCTGGAATTATCTCCCATCCGGAGTTACAAAAAATGTTAACCAAGATGAAGGCTAGGGTAGCTAGCCAAGGAGAAGCCTTATTAATTCTGGAAGGTGACCCTATTATTTCTGGACGGCACGGTTTACAGCCAGCCAAGCATCGGGAAGAAATTTATCTCATGCGTCGAGAAAGGGTTAATGATCTAGTAGGTCATGTAATTTCGGAAATAAAAGAAGGTACTGATTTTAAAACAAAGTTAGGTCGCTGGATGATTACTCCTGTTACTGGAATTCCTATTTTATTTGGAATGTTATATTTAATGTATCAGGTAATAGGTGTATTTGTAGCCCAAACTGTTGTTGGTATAACTGAAGAAACTATCATGGTTGGTATGTATGAACCTTTCATGCAAAGTTTGGTAAGTAAATTTGTAGATTTAGAAAGCTGGCTTGGGTATATGCTGGCTGGTGAATTTGGTGTATTAACCATGACTGTTACCTATGTTTTAGGACTTTTAATGCCATTGGTAGTAGGCTTTTACTTTTTCCTCTCAGCCTTTGAGGACTCAGGATATTTACCCAGGCTTGCAGCTTTAACCGATAGAATGTTATCCCTGGTAGGATTAAACGGGAGAGCAATTATCCCTATAATTTTAGGTTTTGGTTGTGTAACTTTGGCTACTGTTGTAACAAGACTTTTAGGTTCAGTAAGGGAAAGAAGAATAGCTATTTTTCTTTTAGCTTTAGCTATCCCCTGCTCGGCTCAGCTAGGTGTAATTGCCGGGATGTTAGCAGGTCTGGGAGGAATTTATTTAACCCTTTATGTAATTGTAATTTTTAGTGTTATGGCTATTGTCGGTACATTATTAAATCGATTTATGCCTGGTAAGTCTTCTGATTTATTAATTGATTTACCACCTTTGAGGATACCTAGAATTGAAAATGTAATCAAAAAGACTGTTACTAAGTCTTTTGCTTTCTTAAAAGAAGCTACTCCTTTATTTGCCTTAGGTGCTTTCTTAATTAGTGTTATGAATTTAACCGGCCTTTTAGCTGCTCTACAAAACTTTTTAGCACCGATTACAGTTGGTTGGTTGAATTTACCTAAAGATGCTTCTACTGCCTTTGTAATGGGGATAGTGCGTCGTGATTTTGGCGCGGCAGGTTTAACTGATCTGGCTATGGATCCTTTATCTACTATCGTAGCTTTAATTACCATAACTTTATTTGTTCCTTGTATTGCGGCAATTTTAGTTCTTTTCAAAGAACGTAATAAAAAAGAAGCAGCTATTATGTGGTTTGGTTCTTTAACTATAGCTTTCTTGATAGGTGGTATTGTCAATAAATTGACAGGCATGTTTGCTAACGAAACTACAGGAATTTGGTTTACTATCTTGGTCTTTTTAGGAACTATTGGTTTAACATCTTTGTTGACCCGAATTCGTAACAATACTAATGTAAAAACAGTTTCCCAGGAGGGATAATTTATGAAATGTCCCCAATGTGGTTATGAAATTAAGGATGAAGAAGCCGTTCGTTGTCCTAGATGCTTTAAAAGCCTGCTACATATAGGAGGATGTACTAACTGTGGCAAATGCTCTATTGGTTCTAGTCGGACGTTGAAAAAAGGTACATAGCTGCGTTAATTTTAGCC
>JASKKI010000056.1 GCA_030154225.1 Clostridia bacterium
TAATAGAAGTAGTAGATGGTAAAGCTGTAAAAGTAAAAGGAGACCCTGAACATCCTTTTACCAGAGGTACTTTATGTCCTAAAATGGTTCATTACGAAAAAACGGTATATTCACCAGAAAGATTAACTGAGCCTTTGATACGTACCGGTCCTAAAGGTACCAAACAATTTAAGCCAATTTCCTGGGATAATGCTATAGATTTGATTAAAAAACACTGGTTAGAACTTATCGAAACATATGGTGCGGAATCTATTCTTCCCTATTCCTATGCCGGAACTATGGGTATTGTTCAGCGTAATTGTGGAGAGGCGTTTTTTAACCGCTTGGGGGCTTCCCGTTTAGAAAGAACCATTTGTTCATCAGCTAAGGGTTATGGTTGGTCGGCGGTAATGGGTTCGACCCTGGCACCCCATCCTGACGAAGCAATGGAAAGTGACCTGATAATTCTTTGGGGAACAAATGCTATGGCTACTAATATTCATTTTCTTCATAATGTACGGGAAGCTAAAAAAAAGGGTGCACAAGTTTGGTTAATCGAAACCCATGAAACCCCTACTGCTAAGGTTGCCGATGAAATAATACTAGTACGGCCGGGAAGTGACGGTGCCCTGGCCCTGGGTATGATGCATGTAATGGTCAGGGATGAGCTTATTGATGAAGAATTTATTACTAAACATGTTTTAGGTTTTGAAAAATTTAAATCTGAAGTGTTAAAAGACTATTCACCAGAAGTAGTAAGTAAAATTACCGGAATAGATTGTAATCTCATGGAAAAATTAGCTCATTTATACGCTAAAGCTAATGCACCATATATCAGTCTAGGTACTGGTCTTTCCCGGTATGGTAATGGGGTAATGACGGTACGCTGTATTACCTGTTTACCTGCTCTGGTAGGAGCTTGGGCTAAAAAAGGTGGTGGACTTTTTGCCAATGTCTCCACTGCAGCTGCTTTGGATACTGCTAAAGTTACCCGGGGAGATTTTTTGAAAACGCCAACACGTATTATTAATATGAACCAGTTAGGTAATGCTTTAAATAAAGCTTCTGATCCCCCGATTAAGAGCATTTATGTTTACCAGTCCAATCCTGTGGCCATTGCTCCTGATCAAAATATGGTAATAAAGGGACTTATGCGGGAAGATATTTTCACAGTGGTTCATGAGAGGTTTATGACAGATACTGCCTTTTATGCCGATATAATACTTCCGGCCACTACTTCTTTGGAACATTCTGACATTTACCGCTCTTATGGACATTATTGTATTCAAAGGGCTTATCCTGTTATTAGGCCCCTTGGTCAGGCCAAATCTAACTGGGAAGTTTTTTCTCTTTTAGCCCGGGCTATGGGTTTTGAAGAACCTTTCTTTAACCAGACTGCCGATGAGTTGATAGACCAAGTAATTCATCCACCTAAACCATGGCTGGCCCAGGTGAATTTTAATGAATTACAGGCCGGGCGTCCCGTAGAGCTACCTCGACCGGATGGCTATAAGACGATATATAAAACACCTTCTGGGAAAATTGAAATTTATAATTCAAGGGAAACTGAATCACTACCTAGATATATGGAACCCCATGGTGATGATGCCCCGTACTGGCTTGTGAATACTCCCAGTATTTATTCCTTAAACTCTTCATTTAATGAACAGCCTGAGCTAGTACGGAAAAAAGAAGAAATGTATCTATTTATGAATCCGGAAGATGCTTCTATCAAAGGGTTATCTGAAGGGCAACGGGTTATAGCTTTTAATGAAAGGGGTGAAGTAACCTTTGTTTTAAAAATTACCCCAAAAGTTCCACAGGGAGTAGTTGTCACTGAAGGGGTTTTCTGGTTGAAAGATTGTCCTGGCCATCGTTCAGTTAATGCACTAACTTCCCAGCGTTTAACCGATAGGGCGAATGGTAGTACTTTCTATGATACCAAGGTTGATGTGAGAGCCGAATAAATTCTTTATGACCTCCATTAAAGGAGGTTTTTTTTGAAATATCGTTTTTAAAATATTATTATGATACTTTCGAAAATGTAATCAGTGTTACATTATTTTGTTAGAAAAGTAATTATAATTAATATAAGTGAAGCAAATAATTGGTAGAAAGGATGGAGTCTAGTGGGTGAAAAGCAAAAGCCGAAGGAAAAACTTACTTTAAAAAATGATATTTACTATTACAAAGAACATACATGGGTGAAAGTTGAAGTTGACCAAGTCAGGGTAGGGATCACTGATTTTGCTCAAGACCAGTTAGGAGAAATAATCTTCATTGAACTTCCTGATGTTGGTGACGAGTTTAATCAAGGTGATGTATTTGGACAAGCAGAATCGACAAAAACGGTATCAGCACTATATATGCCCATTAGCGGCAAAATAATATCCGTAAATGATGAATTAGAGGATAATCCTGAGATAGTAAATAATGATCCTTATGAAGCTGGCTGGATGATTGTCATTGAACCCAAGGATCTTAACGAGCTTAACGGGTTATTAAATAAAGATGAATATATTAATTTGTTAAGCGAATAATCAGAAGTAAGGTTCCTATACAGTTTAAGTGAAACCATAATGGAAGGTCTTCAAGTCATTGTCGGTCAGGGTATTTGTTTATTAGTTTCGTTTAATATAGTAATTTTTTTTTGAAAGGAGAGGAAGATATGAGCAACATAATTTTTACAGCAACAGGTTGTACTCGATGTAAAATAGTTAAAAGTTTTATGAATGAGCGGAATATTCCATATGTAGAAAAGGACATGAAGTCTGAAGGAAAAGAAGAATTTCAAAATTTTTATAAAGCAAATCGCAGTTATATTTACCGTGGACCTGATGGAATAGAGTTTCCAATTATTACAGATGGAAAAAATATTCGTCAAGGCATTGGAGCATCAATTGCTTATCTTCATTCTGGAGATAAACTAGATGGGTTCTTTAGTGTAGGAACTTTACATAAGGAATGGGTGGATGGTATTCACATATCTTTAGGTAATCCTGAATATACTAAAGATTTTATTGAAGTATTGCGATATTTAAAAGGGAATAATTTGAAACTACAAATTGATACAAATGGAAACAATAGTCATATTCTTCAGAAAATACTTGATGAAGGCTTGGCAGATGTTGTTATTATGAATGTCCTAGGGCCTTTAGATCTTTACAGACAAATTTTTAGAAAAGATTTTAGTAGCCACGAGATAGAGAAGAGTATTGCTTTATTACCACAGTTTCCAGAATATAGATTTGAAACAACTGTTTCTCCAATTATCCGTAAAGAAGGTGAGCAGGCAGAGATTAGCTATTTGACCCCGGAGGAGGTTGGTGAAGCTGCAAAACTAATTGAAAAGGTAACAGGTAGTAAAAAGAATCCTTATCTAATTAGGTTATTTAGGCCTGAAAAAGCAACAGATGAAAGATTTAAATCAATTGAACCGATTTCTCCAAACATGCTCTTTACATATAGAACAGCAGCTAGGGCTTATCAGGTATTTACTGAGATTGAAAAAGTTTAATAAAAACAAAAAGTATTGAATTGATTAGGAATATATTGGTCAAGTACTATAGAAAGACAATGAACATTGAATTAATTGTTTCATTGTCTTTTTTATTTCATACAATTTTTAAAAATATACAAACAAATAAAGGTAATAAATATAAAATATAGAAAATAATAATTGTGCTATATATCACTTGCTTTATAAAAATTCAAATAATTAAGTATTTGAGGTGATAGTTTGAATAATAATGAACTATTCATAACTCAAAAATGCCAGAGTTGGATCAAAACACTTGGTAAAGAAAAAATACAGGCTTTTCAAGATTCTTTTGCAGAATTATTTAATATTAGTTTATGTTTATTAAGTTTAGAAGGGAAAGCTTTAACAGTATGGTCTAATTCTTCATTGTTATGCCATTATATGTTGAAAAACAACCGCGCTAGATGTATACAAGAAAGACAGAATGTTATCAATAAGGTTTTTAAAAAACACGAGACACAAATTTTTACATGCTATCTGGGTTTAACTTTTTTCTGCTGTCCAGTATTTTGTAATGAAGAGATTATTGGTGTATTTTATGGAGGAGCGGTTTGTTTAGAAGAAAATCATAAATTTTTGGACAAAAAAATTAAATTTGATATTCCGGTAATAAGCCAAAGGAGAATCATAGATGTCATACAATTATTGGAAAATTCAATTAAACTACTGAATTTAAAAGACAACAATTTAGATACACATGCCCCAAAAAGTAATACAATTGAGGAATTTACCTTTTTGCAGAAAAAGCTTAGCAGCCGCCAACTAGAAATTGTGAAGTTAGTAAGCTGTGGCTTAACAAATAAGGAAATAGCGGAACAATTACATATAAGTGAAAAAACTGTAAAAACCCATGTAAGTAATATTTTAAGAAAGCTAGAGATGAAAGATCGAATGCAAATAGTATTACTTTGTAAACAAAATAACATAGTTTAAGCAGGAGGATATAATGTCCATAAATAAAAAAATGTTAATATTTGTAACTATTTTAGTAATTGTTCCGATGTTAATTCTATCCTTAATATCAACTTTTGTTTTAAATAATCAAGTAGAAAAAAGTGCGCAAAACTATTTAGAAAATGCTTTGAAAATTGCACGTAATCAAATGATTAGTAGATTAGAAAAAATGGAAAAAGGATGTAGGGTTATAACACAGTCTTATGAATTTCAAAAAAAATTAGAAGATAAAAATACCTATTTACTTAAACAAAAAATAGTAGAATTCAAGGAAGTATATAATTTCTTAGATTTTATTCTTATTTTGGATCAAGAAAATAAATTGTTGGTAAGCCAGCCTCGTATAAAAAATCCTAATTTTCCCCAATTAGCTAAGTTAATTGAAAAAGCGAGAACTGATAAAGAAACTATAACTTCTGAACAAGTATTTCCTCTTACCGAGCTATTTGATGAAAATTCAGAACAATTTGATAAATTTAAAGTGAAAATATCTAATAATAAAGAAGACAATTATTTATTAAAATGTCAGGCAGGGGTAATAGTTACACCTGTATTTAATAAATTTAATAAAAATTTAATAGGTTTTTTGGTAGTAGGTGATATTACAAATAATGATGATTTTTTTCCAAAAACATATAGTATGAACGTCAAAGATTCATATTTAGCCATTTCCATTGATGGAATACGTATAACTTCAAATATTAGAAGTCCTAAAAATCAAAATTTTATTGGAAGTACTATTCCTATTACTATGAATACTTTAGAAGGTCCCAGGGATTCTTATTTTGGTAGAGTAAATATAGATAATGAAATACATGTTTTTTTAGATGAACCAATATTAGATTATGAAGGTAATGTTATTGGTGTATTAGGTGTGGGAATACCGGAACATAAATTTTCAGTCTTAATAGATACCAACCAAAATATAATATTTATTGTAACTTTAACATGTCTATTTTTAATGCTGATTTTGGGCAGGAGTGTATCGAAACGTATTACAAAACCTATTATTAAAGCTACCGAGTTTGCAGAACAAATTGCAAAGGGTAAGAATGATTTGGTTTTGGAGGACTGGCTTGTAAAAGATAAAAAAAGTGAAACAACAATTTTGTTAAAAACTTTTCAAAAAATGGCTAATGATATAAAAAAGAGTGAAGAAAAGCAAAAGACTTACTTAGAGGAGTTAGAGGAGAAAAATATCCAGCAAGAAAATTTAACCAATCAGCTAAAATTATTAAATGATGAATTAGAAGAAAAAGTTGAGGCAAGAACCCAGGATTTACGTCAAGCTATATTTGCTTTAAAAAAAGCAGATGAAGTAAAATCAAGGTTTTTAGCTAATATGAGTCATGAGTTAAGGACACCGTTAAATGCAATTATCTGTAGTTCTGAAGCATTGAAAGACCGGATTTTCGGGACTTTAAATGAAAAACAAGAAAAGTATATTCAAAATATAATAAATAGCAGTACCCATTTACTGCAGTTAATTAATGATATTTTGGATATTTCTAAAATTGAAGCTGGAAAGATGACACTTTCTTTAGGTCTATATTCTATTGCAAATATTGTAGAGGATAGCTTTTCAATAGTTAAAACTTTAGCCTATAGAAAAAATATCAATGTTTCTATTAAGATAGTTCCTCCCGATTTTAAGATCAGAGTAGATGCCAAAAAATTAAAACAAATTTTATATAACCTTTTATCAAATGCTATTAAGTTTACCCCAGAAAATGGCGAAGTTACATTGGAAATTTTAAAATTAGAAGATTTTATTAAAATTATTGTAAAAGATACAGGAATAGGAATAAAAGAGGAAGATCAAGAGAGGGTATTTAGGGAATTTGAGCAAGTTGACGGTTCCTATGAAAGACAATACGAGGGTACAGGATTAGGTTTGCCTTTAACAAAAAAGCTGGTAGAAATGCATGGTGGGGAAATATATTTGACTAGTAAAGTCGGAGAAGGAACTGAAGTATTATTTACAATACCTATTGATATTGAAACATCATTTAATGGCAGTACAAATATCTCCAAAGTAGCAGGAAACTTTGAAATTTATACTTCGGAGAGTTGTAATGACTAACACTTCTTTAGAGGTGAACTAAATGGATAAAATTTTAGTTGTCGATGATCATGAGCAAAATTGTGAGATTTTAGAGGATGTTTTAATTGCGTGGGGATACAAGGTATCTAAAGCTTTTCACGGAATGGAGGCTTTGCAATTAGCAATTAAAGATAAGCCAGATATTATATTATTAGATGTAATGCTTCCGGGAATGAATGGTTTTGAAGTTTGTAAGAAATTAAAGAATAATAATAATACTAGAAATATTCCTATAATCATGTTATCAGTTTTAAATGATGTTGAAGATAGGATTCGTGGATTTAATGTAGGAGCAGATATTTTTCTATCTAAACCAATCAGTTATAATGAACTAAAAAATAGAATAATTTCCCTCATTAATAATAAAAAGTTACTAGATAAAATGGAACATCAAGACCAAGTAGTGGAAAGTTATTTGGAATTTATGAAAATTAAGGATTATAAATTGTATTTACATTCTATTAGAGTCAAAGATTATTGCGAAAAGGTTGCTAAATTGTTGTCTGTAGCAGACCAAAATCTTGAACATCTGTTGATAGGTGCTTATTTACATGATATAGGAAAATTAGTTTCCGACCATTCAATAAAGGAACATGTTCTTATTGGAGAAAAAATAGTAAAACCTTTTAATATCTCAAAATGGATAATTAGTTATATCAGGAATCATCATGAAAAGCTCAATGGCAAAGGTTATCCCGATGGATTAATGGGTTACCAGATGAAGCTAGAGTTGCAAATCCTTATTACAGTAAACCGTTTTATAGAAATATGGGAGCAACTTGATAGTAAAGAGAATGCCCTAGAAGCTTTAAAAAACGAGACTAAAATGGGATACTGGGGTATTAATGTTTTTGATGCTTTAAAACAAGTATTAGAAGATGAAAAATTTATAGCAGGGATTAATCTAATGTAAAGTATAATAAATACAAAGGAGGGAAATAGTGGAAAACGACAAGAAGATAAATGAACAAAAAGAGATTTTTCTAAAACGTTTTAGAGAGTATGGTTGTAAAGAATTAACTGAAATAAAATGTTGTGCCAAAAAAAGTTTTGAAGAAGAGAAAACGGACTGAGATAAAACAAAGAAAAACAAATAAAAACTGTACCGTGGAATCATCTACGGTACTTTTTTTGTTTTGTTCACAAATGTAAAGGAGAAAAACTTTACATCTAGGAGGAAATAAAAAGTATTTTATATACCACCAAGGTATTAAGTATACTGTCAAAATAAGTATTTATTGGTCCTTAAGGTCAATATCCTTTGCAAGTTAAATTTATTAAATTTTAGATAAGGGATTTAACGGTATAAAATATCATTTCAAGAAAGGAGGATAGTCAATATTCACTGTTATTTTTCTTTAATTTTTTTAATTTACAAAGGGGGTTAAACTGGATGGCCACTAAACGGGCAAAATTAGAAGAAATTTTAGCAGAGAAAGGTATGCCAATTAATTTCCAGTATGGTGGTAAAGCACCTGAGCAAATGGTGGACAGGGAAGTTAAAAAACAACCTTGCCCCAGGGTAAAAAAACTTAAAGATTTATATTTCCAAACATTATCTTCTGCAACTGTTGAATTTCCTTACTGGTATACTCGCAAATATCAGGAATTAGAAGGGGAAATACCGGTTGTCCGGAGAGCTGCTGCTTTAAAACATGCATTTTCCCATTTGACTCCAACTATTTTTCCAGGTGAATTATTGGTAATGGGTAAAGCCCATTATTACAGAGGATCTTTTCCAATGCCGTGGTTATCAGAAGGATATTTTATGGTTAAAGAAGATGAACTTTATCAATCTGCACTTAATAAAGGTAGTGCTAGTGCTGATGAATTGAGTAAATTTGGTACAGGTGGGGGAAATGTTACCAAGAGCTTTGGTGATGTGGTATCTATAGCCGGAAAATTTGGTATGCGGAAAGAAGAAATACCTGCTCTAGTAAAGCTGGCTAAAGCCTGGGTCGGAAAATCTGTAGATGATTTAGGGCACAAATATGAACAAATGATTCCGGAATATCAAATGAAAGAAAATATCATGAAAACCCTAATTTGCATGTTTGACTCCGGATATACCCTTCCTCAAGGCAGGGAAGTTATTAACTATTATTATCCACTTCAGTATGGTTTTGATGGATTAATTGAAATGGCCAAAGAGGGTAAAGCCAGAGTTGCCGGAAGAGCTGATGGTGACGGTTTGGTCGGTATGGACCGTTTGTATTTCTATGAAGCAGTAATATTGGTATTAGAAGGAATCCAAACCTGGATTCTTAATTATGCAAAAGAAGCTAAGAGATTAGCCGGTGTTACCGAAGATGCAGTTCAGAAAAAAGAATATGAAGAAATTGCAGAATGTTTAGAATGGATTGCCCATAAACAACCCCGTACTTTCCGGGAAGCTCTTCAATTAACTTATACCATTCACATTGCAGTATTAAATGAAGATGCTATATCTGGAATGTCTCCAGGTAGATTGGGCCAAGTGCTTTATCCTTGGTTTGAACAAGACATGGAAGCTGGCCGCATAACTGAAGAAGAAGTTCTTGAACTTTTAGAATGCCATAGAATGAAGTTTACATTAATTGACTGTTTTGCTTCCATGGGTGTTGTTGGTGGTGTTCTTTCAGGTAATACCTTTAATAACCTCAGCATGGGTGGTTTAACCAGAGATGGAAAGCCTGCTACTAACAGATTGGAAATGCTTATCCTTGAAGCCGCTATGAGAAATGAAACTCCTCAACCTACTTTATCTGTTCTTTATGATGAAAAATTACCCGAAGAATTCTTATTGAAAGCAATTGAATGTAATAAAACTGGTACTGGTTACCCGGCCTGGATGAACAACCAAAGTGCAATTCAATTTTTGCTGAACCAGTATGGGCCGGAAGGTATGACTGTTGAAGAAGCTAGGGCTTTTGCAATTGGCGGTTGTTTAGAAACTTCAGCAGGTTCCTGGATGCCATTAACCTTAAATGGCAAAAAATATGAAATTCCAGGGGGATCTGGGCAGCCAACCAGTGTAGGTGTACACTTTATTGCAAATCCAAAAGTTCTTGAATTAGTACTAACAAATGGTAAGGATGAAAGAACCGGAATTCAGGTATATCCACCTCATAATAAAAAGCTGCAAACCTATGAAGAGCTTTGGGAAACTTTTAAAGAGTATTATGAAATGACTGTAGACTGCTTAACAACAACTAACAATATCCAGCATGATATCTGGCGGAAAAACAACATGGCAGTATTTAATTCATTATTAAAGCCCGATTGCTTATCTAAAGGTCATCATATCGGAAACCTTGGTTATCGCTATAATGCAACATTTAACGTAGAAAGTTGTGGTACTGTTAACCAAATTAACGCACTGACTGCTATCAAAAAGCTTGTCTATGATGATAAAAAATATACTCTGGATGAACTAAAAGATGCTTTACTTAACAACTTTGGCTTTAAAACAGCTGCTGAAGTTGGTAGTTTCTCTTTGGCAGAACAAGAGAAACGTGAAGATGGTGACAAGTACGATGAAATATATGGTGACTGCTTATTAGCTCCTAAATACGGTAATGATGATCCTTATGCTGATGCCATTTTGAAAGAATATGAAGATTGGTTCTGTGCGATGTGCCGCAACTATGAATCTTTATATGCTAAGCCACTTTATGCTTGTCAAATTTCCGTTTCTACCCATGCTCCTCAAGGGGCGGCAACATTAGCCAGTGCCGATGGACGTTTGTCAGGAACTACTTATGCTGATGGCTCCATGTCTGCTTATCCCGGAACTGACAGGAAAGGTGCGTATGCATTATTTAATTCTGCTACTTGCTGGGACCAAACACAATCACAAAACTCTCAAATGAACTTGAAGATCCATCCATCTGCTATTAAAGGTGACGAGGGTTCGAGAAAGCTTATGGATTTAACCCGTGCTTATATGAGAAAAGGTGGTTTCCATATTCAATATAACGTTGTTGACTCCAAAGTACTAAAAGATGCTCAGAAAAATCCACACAATTATAGAGATTTAATGGTAAGGGTTGCTGGATTCACCCAATATTGGGTAGAAATTGGTAAACCTATTCAGGATGAAGTTATTGCCAGAACCGAATATGAAGGAGTGTGAGATAATGGATAAATTGTTAAAACATAGTGACTGCCGTAATTTTGCTCCTGTTGATGTAGCTAAAGGGATTTGCAGAATAAAAAATGAGTTAATCTTTATTGACAGTTCTGTATGCAATAAATTTGTTACTTTACCAAAGTGTAAAAATTGCAGTAATTTTGTTCCTGATAAAGATCATATGGGAACCTGTAAAGGCTTTAAAGATAATTATTGGGCCTATGAAGAAAACATCGCTGTGACTTGTGAAGAATACGCCGTAAAATAACAGAATTAAAAAAGGAAGGGTGCAGTTTTTATGCACCCTTTTCCTAAAATACCGAATTCGAAAATATATAAAAAAATATAAAGAGTGGAGGAGAAAATATGGATGAGAGACGGGCCAAAAATTTAGGGCGTATGGTTGTTACTGCTTCTTGGCTTGCTGTATTTTGTCTCTTTGGATATAGAGCGACTTTTTCAGTACTTTTAGGACCTATGTCTAAAAGTATGGGTTGGAGTGCCTCCCAACTCTCTTTAGGCTATTCCTTGATGATGTCAGTATATGCTGTAACAGCATTTTTAAGCGGGATGATTATTGATAGATGGGGAACTAAACCGGCTTATGCAATTGGTTCAGTATGTGCTGCATTAGGTTTTTATATTACCAGTCATGCTCAAACCTATTTAATGTACTTAATTCCTTATGCACTTTTCGCCGGTATAGGTACAGGTATGTTATGGGTTTCCTCAACTGTATCTGTTCGAAAATGGTATGTAGGTAAATCTTATGCCACAATGTGGGGATTAGCTTTTATGGGTGCTCCTGTAGCACAGGTTGTTTTAAGTTTGGGAGTTAAACAAGTTTTACTTACCTTAGACTGGCGCCAGGCGATGCAAGCTTTGGCAATTGTGGTCTTTATAGCATTGGTTTTAGCCGCTATTTTAGCTAAGAAAAATCCGGAAGACTATGGAGTAGAACCTTTTGGTTTAGTTAAAGCTGCAGCTAATACTCCTAGTAAACCTGAATATAACTGGTCATTAAAAGAAGCATTTAGTAAATTTGCTATCTGGGGAGCAATTATTGCCTTTTTAACAAGTATGCTTGCTGAATTTTTAATCTGGACCCAGGTTGTAAGTTACTGGACTAATGATGTTAAACTTTCTCTGGCTAGCGCCACAAACTTATATGTTACGATAGGTGTTGCAGGCATTATTACTATGCCCTTAATGGGTAGGTTAGCTGATAAAGTTGTTTCTACAGTAGATGTAGAACCTAAAGGGAGAAAAATCATGCTGGTTTTTGCTCCTGCAACAGGTTTAGTAGCATGTGGTGCCCTTCTATTAACTAAAAGCTCTATTGTATTTGGAGTAATTGCCTGTATTTTGTTTGCAATTTACTGGGCAATTGAACCGGGGGGAGTTGCCGGATATGCCGGGTCTATATATGGTAGAAAATCTTTAGGTAAAATTTGGGGTTTAGCCACATTAATAGTAATGGGCATTGGTCCTGCAGTAGGTGTTTATATGGGTGCTTATTTGCGTGACCTTTCGGGAACTTATGTCAATTCAATCCTGTTTGCAGCAGGTGCTTTCGTTGTATCTGCTCTTGTGGCTGCTATTTTACCACTAAGTGCAGAACCACCTGTGACTTCAGATAAAACTGTAAATATGTAGATTGGATTTAAATAAAAAGAAATTTAAAAAAAGGATGGTAAGGTAACACCTACCATCCTTTTAGGGCTTTAGAAAATTAATGGGAAATAGGAGTGATAATTTTGACAGCACAAAAAGGTTTAGTGTTTGATATTCAGGGATATTCGGTACATGATGGGCCAGGTTGTAGAACCTTGGTGTTTTTAAGTGGGTGCCCGCTCCGTTGTGAATGGTGTGCTAATCCGGAAGGAATGGAAATACGCCAACAAGTCATGTTCAGTACCACTAAATGTCGGCATACTAACCTCAATTGTACTCGCTGTTTAGATGCCTGTCACCAAAAAGCGATAGAGTTAAGTAATGATGAGAATATACTAAAAATAGATCGTTCCATTTGTAGAAATTGTGAAACTTATGATTGCACAAATGCCTGTTTTTATGAAGCCATCAGATTAGTTGGTAAATGGATGTCTGTAGATGAGTTAATGGAAATTTTTAATAGAGATAGACAGTATTGGGGGCAAGGAGGAGGGGTTACTTTCAGTGGAGGGGAGCCTTTTATCCAAAAGGATTTTTTATTGGAAGTACTTAAAAAGTGTAAGAAAGCTTTTATTCATACTGCAATAGAAACTACAGCCCATGTTGCTACACAGGTTTTATTGGATACCTTTAGATATGTAGACTTTGCTTTTATTGATATTAAACATATGGATTCTCAAAAACATAAGGAAAAAACAGGTGTGGGTAATGAGTTAATCTTAAATAATATTGCTGCTTTAGCTAATTCGGATTGGAAAGGTAGATTGGTATTAAGAATGCCTGTTATCAGAAATTATAATGATACAGATGAAAATGTTATGTCAATTATAAGATTTATGAAAAAATTGGGATTATTTGAAATAAATATTCTTCCCTTTCATCGACTAGGAGATTCGAAGTGGAAGCAATTAGGGCTAAATTATTTATATAGCGATGAGGAAGGAACTTCAGAAGAAAAACTCGATCACATTCAAGATCTGTTTCTTGATGAAAGGATAGCTTGTTATGTTGCTCATGATACTTTGTTTTAGAGGGTTATACTAAATTGGACAATGAAGTCCTATAAAAGGTTATTAAATCTTTTATGGGGCTTTTATATTTAGGGGCTACCTCTCACCCCGGAGCTAGACTTCAAAATGAGGAGTATCTCCTTCCTATTAAACTTTCCTCCTCTTAAAAAGACTCCACACGGAGGTCTTTTACTTTGTTATAATATAGTAAAAGCGTAAGGGGTATTGGTATGAGTAACCTGCGAAGCAGTGAAGAACCACCGTCCGTTTTGCAAAACTAATGGCAGAGTTATATTATTTTATGGCTAAGGAAATGGTAGAAAGGTTAGGGGAGGAAAAAGGAAAAGATGCTGTAAGAACTGCCGTTGCTAATTTCGGAAAATCCAGGGTAGAGGCAATGCATCGGGAAGCGGCTGAAAAAGGACTGGATACAAATGATACAGAAACCCTAACCAAAATTAGGGATTTACCGATGAGATGGTACAGGCAAGGTAATAGGAGGAATGAATTTTTGGCCCCTGATTTTTACATAAAAGATGGTTTTGAAATATATGTCCAAATAAAAGAGTGTCCCGATGGTTTCACCTGCTATTGGTTACGGAAGTACTTATAAAGGAGGCAGCTATGTTCAGCCTAAAAGGTGTAAAATACAAAGATATACTCGACATTAATGAACTACATATACCCGGGGAAAAAATAACCTGTATTATAGGGGAGAGCGGCAGCGGTAAAACAACACTGCTAAAGCTTTTAAACAACATGATATCCTGTGATGAGGGTATAATTCTGTTCAAAGGGCAGTCTCTCTATGATATTAATCCTATAGAATTAAGAAGAAAAGTAATTATGCTTAATCAAAATCCGGCAATTTTTTCCGGAACAGTCAAAGACAACCTGTTAATCGGCCTTCGATTTGCTGAAAAGTCAATACCTGATGACAGCAAGTTGATTAATGTACTGCACCAGGTTTATTTAAAAAAAAGGTTGGAGGAAGATGCTGAAATTTTGTCGGGAGGGGAAAAACAAAGATTAACTCTGGCCAGAATATTGTTAATGGAACCGGAAGTACTGCTTTTGGATGAGCCTTCATCTGCTTTAGACCAAAATACAGAGAAAGAGGTAATTGAACAAATTATTAAGGACGTTAAAGCAAGACAGGCTGCCTTAATAATGATTACCCACTCCCGGCTGTTGGCGGAAAAGTATGGGGATTTCATCATTGAGGTAAAAAATGGCCAAATATTTCTAATCAGGGAGAGAAGGTAATGGAAAAAATAATTGATTTAACATTAATTCAGCTTGCTTCAGCCTATATCTTCGTTGTAATCCTGCTGGTTATTGTCAAGATAAAAGGAATAGCCAGGGAAAAGGAGATCTTGATAGGAAGTATTAGGATGACTCTTCAACTAATACTGGTTGGATATTTGTTGTCCTACGTTTTTGAAAACAGCAATCCTTTCTATACACTATTTATAATTGCTGTAATGGAAGTGTTTGCCGTCTTTAATATCTATAAGAGAGTAAAAAAAGAATTATCATTAAAACTAAAGAAGGTTATTGCCTTTTCGATAGTTGTGGGTACTTTAGTGGGCCAGTTTTACTTTGTTTTAGTTGTACTTAGAATATCGCCCTGGTTTGAACCAAGATATTTTATCCCCATTGCCGGTATGATGATCGGCAACTCCATGACTGGAATTTCTTTGGGGGTAGAACGGTTATTGGATGGGTTCATCTCTAAAAAAAATTTGGTGGAATCGGCATTGATGCTTGGTGCAACCCCCCAAGTAGCTTCCAGGGATATAGTCAATAGCTCCTTTGACGCAGCTATACTGCCAACTATAAATTCGATGGTAGGGATGGGTATTGTCTTTTTGCCGGGTATGATGACGGGACAGATTTTATCCGGTATATCTCCTCTAATAGCAGTTGAATATCAAATTGCCATTATGCTGGGAATTGTCGGCTGTGTTTCTTTAACAGTTTTTGTTTTTGTGCAAATGGCATATAAGACGTTTTTCAATAAATACTGCCAGTTAAATATATAAAAAAAGGAAATCCCCCGTAACTTAATTCTTCAAAGGAATTACCTTATGATCGAATAATACATTTCGGGGGGTTGGGGGAATTATTGGCTTATTTTTTTAACTTCACCATCCTGGTCAAAATATCTAGCTGCAAATTTCAAAGCTACATTGACCAGAGCAATAAGGACTGGAACTTCGATTAATGGACCAATAACAGCAGCAAAGGCTTGGCCAGAATTGATGCCAAATACTGCAACAGCTACAGCAATGGCCAGCTCAAAGTTATTACTGGCGGCAGTAAAGGATAAACTTACGGTTTGTTTATAGTTAACACCTAATTTCATACTCATAAAGAAAGAAGCTAAAAACATAACGACAAAGTAAATTACTAAAGGTACAGCTATCCGTAAAACATCAAAAGGTAATTGCACAATATACGAACCCTTATAGGAAAACATAACAATAATGGTATATAAAAGAGCAACTAATGCTACAGGGCCGATTTTGGGAACAAATTTCTTTTCGTACCATTCCTTACCTTTAGCCGGTTCTAAAAACTTTCTCGTTAAAAAACCGGCAATAAAAGGTATACCCAAATAGATGAAAACACTTTTGGCAACTTCTGAGATTGTAATGTCTACTACCATTCCTTTTAAACCTAGCCATCCAGGTAAAACTGTAATGAAAATGTAGGTATATACAGAATAAAAGAATACCTGGAAGATGGAATTAAAAGCTACCAGACCAGCACAGTATTCAGTACAACCCCGGGCTAGACTGTTCCAAACAATAACCATAGCAATACAGCGGGCTAAACCTATTAAAATTAAACCAATCATATATTCCGGATAATTGTGTAAAAAGACAACAGCTAATACAAACATTAAAATTGGTCCGACAATCCAGTTTTGGATTAAGGATAGGGTTAAAACTTTGGTATTCTTAAATACTTGAGGTAATTCCCTGTAGTTAACCTTGGCCAGAGGTGGATACATCATAACAATTAGCCCAACAGCGATTGGAATAGAAGTGGTACCGATAGTTAATTTTTCTAAAAAAGTAGCGAAACTCGGAAAAAAATTACCTATGGCTACTCCTAAAGCCATAGCCAGAAAAATCCATAAGGTTAGGAAACGATCCAATAAAGATAATTTAGGATTTGTATTACATGTGGTCATTTTCTTAATTCCTCCAATTTATTATTAATCAAAATAAATCGATAACTTACAATAAATCCTGCCTGTTTTAAGGTTTTTAAATCTTTCTACAGTTTACAGACGGTTGCTGACACTTGAATTTTAATAAGTACAACCTCCCATAAATATATTGAAATATTTTTATATGTTCAATTGTATTATAAGTTAATATTTTTTTAAAATCAATAAAATCATTACCTATTTAGGTAGCTGTTAAAAAAATTTAACAATGGCTATTATAAGTGATTTCACAGTTTATGCACAATTACTCCATAAATTTTTCAGGAGAAATGAGTAAAGGTGTTT
>JASKKI010000057.1 GCA_030154225.1 Clostridia bacterium
TAAACTTACTAAAGGGTTGGTTAAGCATGAAAATTATTGAAATTATATGGTATCTAAACTATTACGTAGATATTCTCCAATTATAGGTGGTCAGCCCGGGTGTCAGTATGTAGGAAAATAAAATAAAAGTTATGTGGTGCCCCAACTGTGGTACATATTTAAATGAAATACCAGAATTAAATTATTATAAATGCAGTTACTGTAAAGGGGAATGGTGGCCACCGGAACGGGATGACACCCCTGAAAGACTTGCTGAAGCTGCTAGAGAGGCATATTTTGAGGATATCAGAGTTGGGTACTTTGGTGACGGTAGCAAAAGAGGCGGCGGGAGTAAAGTTAAGGGACGGAAAAAGAAGTTAAAAATTAAGCCTTTTAGCCAGAGATATAAGTTATTAAGACTGATTTTGTAAACTTACAAAAAGAAGATAATGCATAACATGTAAATTATGTGCAGTAAATTATTGATTTTTTTTAATTGGAGACCATTTAGTAATCAAATATGAAGCAGTAACTCCATAAATTAAATGGTCTATCCAAGAAGTTATTCGAAATATTGATTGGACTGGAACAATTCTTGCTGCTCCTAAGTTTATAGCTATACCTAGTGCAAAAAGCCAAATTATGCTACCAATAATTAATCCTTTATACCACCAAGCATCGTTATTAGTGAGTTTAAATGTAATAATAATAAGCAAACCAAAAGTTCCGCCAGTAAGAAGGTCGGCTATAATCCCAAGAGTTATTCCTAAAGGAGTGCTAATTTCTTGGGGGAAAATTATTGCTGACGCAGCTATATGAAGATAAAGGTATTTTACTACACCGAACTTCCAGAGTATGAAGTTGGGAATAGCCTTTATAACTGTAGCGATAATTCCAGCTACAGTACCCGATATAATGCTATCTTTTAACAACTTCTTCACCAACTTTAGAAAATTTACATGAACTAGTATAAACTAAATGTGAAAATTTTATTAAATATAATGTCGCTGTACATTCCAACGAAATAGTGCTGGCAGAAAGGGTGATTAAGTTATGGATAACGAAGTGAAAGAATATTTTATTCAACAATATAAGAAAGTAAAATTTCGAGCAGTTCCTAGTCATTGGCCTGATTTTAAAACCAAGGAAGAAGTAGATCAATGGATTAGTAAAATGGAAAATATAATGGAAATAGCATTTGAAAAAGATGGGAGAAAATCAATAATACAAAAAGAGCCTTCGGGCTCTTTTTCTTTTGCCAGGAAGGAACGGGGCACCTGTATAGATTCTGGGGGTCACTTTACTACTGAGGTATATAAATTCTGTAAATCTAGGGAACATCGAAGAATATTTGCCATTAAAGGTAAGGGTGGAATGGTTGTTCCCTTAATTAGTAAAGCCAGTAGAAATAATAGAGAAAAAGTTGCCTTATTTACTTTAAGGGTTGATGCAGGAAAAGAACTTGTAATAAATAGATTGAAAGTTGAATTTGAAGGCGCAGCTGGATATTGTCATTTTCCTTCAATAATTCCATTACTTTAATAACTCCGAAGAAGACAGCTTCGACTGAATTATGACCAAGAATAGTACCTGAATAAAGTCTCAGATATTGTTCATAGACAAATAATCCCACGAACCTTGTTCTCTTTCCTTTCAAAAATGGAGATATTTTAGCCACAACGTAAAGCTGGACTGTTTTCATACTCATCACCCAAACACATGTTTGGCAATGAATATTATATCATGGTTATAGTAAAAAACAATAGAAAACCTTCCTATTAAATTTATAAGATTTAAGGGGGTATTTTTTGTACTGCAACATGTACTGCTACCACTTGATAAGTACAAATATATATTAGTAGACATAAGTGAAAATCACCATCACACCGAACATAGAAAGTGGTTATAAATGCGGCTTAGTACGGGATAAGTTTAACAAGTGAAAGTCCTGCGTAACATTGGGGTGGTAGAGGGCTTTTTTTTAATCGGTTGACATCAGAATTAAATGTGCTAAAATTTAACTTGATTATTTATTTTATTTATCTTTGTAAAGGGGGATTGGTAAATGAACGCACTGGGCCGTCATGTGCTCGCAGAAATTTATGGTTGTGATTTTAATATCTTAAATGATATTAAAAAGGTAGAAGAAATTATGGTAAATGCTGCCCTGGAAGCCGGTGCAGAAATAAGGGAAGTGGTATTTCACAAATTTAGTCCTCAGGGTATTAGTGGTGTAGTTGTAATTTCCGAATCACATTTAGCAATTCATACCTGGCCAGAACTTGGTTATGCTGCTGTTGATGTTTTTACCTGTGGTGAAAATGTTAATCCCTGGGATGCTTGCAATTACTTAACTGAGAACTTTGGTTCCGGTCATATGACTGCTACCGAAATTAAACGTGGAGTTACTGATGGACTTCAAAAAGAAGCCGTAAATCTCTAGGAGGGGATATATATTTTAGTAGACCGAAGAAAAGTAAAAGAATAGTTTAGGCCTTGCAACTAACAAAACAAATAGGTTGTAAGGCTATTTTTTTTCTTTTTTTTATGATAAAATTAATTTCTATGAAATAGAAATTTTTTTTGCAGGAATTTTATTTGCTTGAAAGAAATATTAATAGGTTATCATTTAATAGGAGGGCTTTTATGAACAGCAATATTAGAAATTTGGACTTAGAACTGTCATTAATTATAGCCCGTATCTATAAACACCTGAAAATCAAGTCGGGAATTAGCATTGATATTATTGGGAAAAATTTTTCAAATAATGACATGTTATTTTTCCCACAGCTTGTCCTATTAGCTTCTTACGGACCAAAAGGAATTAATAAAAAAACTAGAACATTGGCTGTTGTTTCTCAAATAATGTATTTATCCACGGAAATTCATAATCAAATTCCTGAAAAAACTAAAGTTAGCAACTTTAAATCCAAGGTCCAATTACCTATTTTGGTAGGTGACTTATTATATAGCAGATTTTATGAGATACTGTGTATAGAAGATTGTATAGAATTCCTTGATGATTATATTGAATATATTTCTCAGTTAAATCTTAATTGGATTAATTATTTGAATAATGAAATATCCCTTGAAGATATTTGTGCATCTTGGTATGGTGAATTGGCCGGTATAGTAATGGAATTAGCGGCAAAAACCAGTGGTTTAAATGGTTATTGGTTAAAAGTTATTAAACGTTATGGTTATGGAATTGGAAATTTATTTGGTGCTTCTAAATTAGGATTAGAGGTAAATGCTGTTAACACATATTTAGATATTGTCAATGAAGCAATTAATTTGATGCCACCGGGTGAATTAAAAGATACCTTTAGTGTCCATGCCCATAATTTATCTAAAAATCTATTTACTGATGTCATACAAGACCAATTTGAATTTTCTGTTGTAGCAGAAAGCTAGTGGGTGAAATCATATGAAAAAAGTCTTTAACTTTAATGAAATAAAAAAAGACTTAAATAAAGTTGAAAAATTTTTGTCTGATTATGTTAATTTTCCTCATCCCGATTTGAGGAATAGCTCTCAACATATATTACAAGCTGGTGGAAAAAGAATTAGACCAGCTTTTGTATTGTTATCAGGCAAGTTTTTTAATCTAAATAATACCGATTTAGTACCATTTGCTGCTGCCGTGGAATTAATTCATATGGCTACTTTAGTTCATGATGATATTATTGATAAAGCTGATACTCGGAGGGGTAAACCCACAATTAGAGAGGTTTGGGGAAATAAATTTTCTTTACACGCTGGTGACTATTTGTTTGCCCAGGCAATTAAACTTATTAATCCTCAAAGAAATAAGAAAATAGCAAAGGTATTAGCAAAAATTAGTGTTGAAATGTGCCAGGGAGAAATTCAACAATTAATCTCAACTTTTGATACAAATCAATCAGTAAAAGACTATTTTTATCGTATAAAAAGAAAAACTGCTTTATTAATAGCTGCCAGTTGTAAAATTGGGGCAATTGCAACAAATGCTCCTCAAGAAGGTATAAATTCTTTATATAAATATGGATATTATCTGGGGATGGCTTTTCAAATTAAAGATGATGTATTGGACATGCAGGGAAAATGTAATGTTATTGGGAAACCCGTCGGCAGTGACTTAGCCCAAGGTATTATTACTTTACCTACTATTTTTGCTCTACAAACAAATAATACATCTGCAATTAAACTAACAAAACTAATAAATGGTAAATTTTCTAATGGACAAGAAGATTTAGATGAAGCTATTGCTATAATTAAAGCAAATGATGGATTAAAAAAATCATTATTAATATCTAAAAGGTATATAATAAAAGCCAAAGAACAATTGAAATTTTTACCCGAATGTTCAACAAAAACTAGCTTAGAACAAATTGCCGATTATATTAATGAAAGGGAATTTTAAAATGAGTTTTTATTACCCTGTTTCATTAAATATTTTTAATAAAAAATGTAGTGTTATTGGTGGAGGTAAAGTTGCTTACCGTAAAACCCAATCGTTGCTAGCAGCTGGTGCTATAGTCCGGCTAATTAGCCCAGATGTAATAGATAAAATTAAAAACCTGGCAATAGATAATAAAATTATTTGGATTAAAAAAGAGTTTTCTCAAGAATTGATTGCTGATAGTTTTTTGGTTATTGCTGCTACTAATAATAGAGGTATTAATAATCAAATTGCCAAATTTTGCCATAAAAATAATATTTTAGTAAATGTGGTTGATAATATAAATAATAGTAACTTTATCGTAAACTCATGTATTAAGCAAGGTGATTTAACTATTGCTATTTCCACTAATGGAAAAAGCCCGGCTTTATCTAGTAAAATCAAAGAAGATTTATTAAAGCTATTTGGTCCCGAGTATGCAGTGCTTCTTGAAATATTAGGAGAAGCCAGGGAATTAGCTAAAGAAAAAATTATTGATGAACAAGAAAGAAATAACTTTTTTAGGAAAATTGTGAGAACTGATATTTTAGAAATAATTAGTGCAGGCCGTGTGGATGAAGCTAGGGAAAGGGTGAAAAAATGTTTGTTATCGTATTAGGTTTAAACCATAAAACAGCACCGGTAGAAATTAGAGAAAAAATATCTATGTCCAAACCCCAGATGAAGAACAAGGCTAGAGAATTAAGTAATCTTGACGGAGTTGAAGGAATAGTTATTTTATCTACTTGTAATAGAACGGAATTTTATATAGCTACAAAAGATGTTAAACTGGGCAAAAAAAGCTTAATAAATTTTGTAGCCAATTATGGCAATTGTCCTGTACCGACACTTGAAAGATTTATTTATTTAAAAGAGTGTCGTAATGCAGTACATCATTTATTCAGAGTTGCTTCAGGCTTGGATTCTATGATTTTAGGGGAAACGCAAATTTTAGGTCAAGTTCAAGACGCATATGAATATGCTTTAGAATATAAATTATCAAATAATGTATTAAATACTCTTTTCCAAAATGCTATCTCTGTAGGAAAAAGGGTAAGAACTGAAACCCAAATCGACCGTCACGCTGTTTCTGTAAGCTCGGCTGCAGTAGAATTAGCAAAACAGATATTTGGTAACCTTAATGGTTGTTGTGTATTGATTTTAGGTGCTGGAGAAACCAGTGAATTAACTGCCCGGCATCTTGTAGCAAATGGTGTGTCAACTGTTATTGTTGCTAATAGAACTTTTGAAAGGGCATGTAAATTAGCCCAAGAGTTTGGTGGGAATGCCATTCGTTTAGATGATTTTCCAGAACATTTGATTACAGCAGACATAATAATAAGCTGTACTGCTGCTCCCAAATATATAGTTGAAGCTAAAGACCTTCTTCCTGTTTTAGAGAAAAGAAAAGGAAGACATATTTTATTTATTGATATTGCCGTACCCCGGGATATAAATCCTGATGTTCTACAATTAGATAATGTTTCCCTTTATGATGTAGATGATCTACAAAATGTAGTACAACAAAACATTGAGGAAAGAAAAAAAGAAGCAGTTAAAGCTGAATTAATAATTAATGATGAACTAAATAAGTTCTTTAAATGGTTAGATAGTTTATTTGTTATACCTACAATAGTTGCTTTAAAAGAAAAAGGAAATTATATTAAGAAAAAAGAATTAGAACGTACATTAAGAAAATTAAATTATCTTTCTGAAAAAGAAAAAAGAATTATTGAATCATTAGCTAATGGAATAATAAATCAATTATTGCATAATCCAATATCCAATTTAAAAGAGTATGCCCATGGACAAAAAGGTGCTGTTTATGCCGAAGCAATTCAAAAACTTTTTGATTTGGATAAAAACGGACAAGAAGTTAATGAGGAGGGCATGGTATGACCAAAAGAATCATTAAGGTTGGGTCTCGACAAAGTCAATTAGCCATATGGCAAACAAAATACGTAGTAGAAATCCTGAAAAATAAATGTCCGGAATATAACTTTGAAATTATTCCTATTAAAACAAAAGGTGATAAAATATTAGATGTGGCCCTTGCCAAAATTGGCGATAAGGGCCTTTTTACCAAAGAATTAGAAATGGCTATTTTAAGTGGTAGAATAGATTTTGCTGTGCATAGTATGAAAGACTTGCCTACAGTAATTCCTGAAGGTCTAATGATTGCTGCTATGACAAGACGTCATGACCCCAGAGATGCCCTTATCTCCAATAAACACCGTAGTTTTAGTGAGCTTCCTCAAGGTGCAAAAATTGGCACTAGCAGTTTACGTAGAAAAGCTCAATTATTAAATAAAAGGCCTGACTTAAAACTGGTGGACATCCGGGGCAATATAAATACCCGGTTACATAAGATGGATACAGAAAATCTTGATGGAATTATTTTAGCTTCTGCCGGTGTTGAAAGATTGGGTTGGCAAGATAAAATAGCGGAAAAATTAGATTTTTCAATTTGCTTACCCGCTGTTGGACAAGGTTCTATTGGCATAGAAATACGCAGTGATAATGAAGAAATTTATCAAATAGTTCGTTTGACTAATGACCTCGATACGGAAGCTTCTATATTAGCAGAACGGGCTTTATTAAAATCCCTGGAAGGTGGTTGCCAAATTCCTATCGGTGCTCTTGCAGAAATTAAGGATGATAAGCTTTCTCTGCAGGCTTTAGTTGGTAGTTTGAATGGTGAAATTATAATACGGGATAGTCTGACCGGGGATATAAAAGATTCTGAAAAAATAGGTATTGAACTAGCCTTAAAATTAAAAGAAAAAGGTGCAAATAAAATACTACAAGAAATTAGACAGGAGATAGATATATGAATAGAGGAAAAGTATTTTTAATTGGTGCAGGTCCGGGAGATATTAAATTAATTACTGTTAAAGGTTTAGAGTGTATAAAGAAAGCAGATGTAATTGTTTATGATAGACTTGCCAATACCAAACTACTTTCCTATAAAAAACCTGATGCTGAATTAATTTATGTTGGTAAATCTCCGGATAGGCATACTTTAACGCAGAAAGAAATAAATGACCTTTTGGTTAGAGAGGCCTTGGCGGGTAAAATAGTAGCCAGACTAAAAGGTGGAGATCCCTTTGTCTTTGGTAGAGGTGGAGAAGAGGCTGAGGTATTAATAGATGCTCACATTCCCTTTGAAGTTGTTCCAGGTATAACTTCTGCCATTTCTGTACCTGCTTATGCAGGAATACCTGTTACCCATAGGGATTTTACTTCAACTTTTACAATAATTACGGGAAATGAAGATCCAACCAAAGAGGATTCTAACATAAACTGGCAGAGGTTGGCTTCAGATCCTGGTACTCTCATTTTTTTAATGGGAGTAGGTAATTTACCTAATATTGTCCAACAATTAATTAAAAATGGTAAGGATAAGAATACACCCGTTGCCTTAATCAGGTGGGGAACCCGTCCTGAACAACAGGTTGTTTCCGGGATATTAGCTAATATCGTGGAAGAAGTAACTAGAGCAGGTTTAAAATCGCCGGCAATTATCATTGTCGGGGAGGTTGTTAAATTAAGAGAACGGCTAAAATGGTTTGAAAACAAACCGTTATTTGGTAAAAGGGTACTGGTAACCCGTTCCCGGGAACAAGCAAGTATATTATCACAAAGAATAGAAGAATTAGGTGGTGAGGCCTGGGAATACCCGACTATTGCCATTGAACCTCCTTTGGATTTTGAACCATTTGATAAAGCAATAAAAAATGTTAACAATTATCATTGGATTATTTTTACCAGTGTAAATGGAGTTAAAGCATTTTTTGAAAGACTTAAAAAGTTACACATTGATATTCGTAAACTGGGTGATGTTAAGTTATGTGCAATAGGCCCGAAGACAAAGGAACAATTGGAGGAAAAAGGATTATTGGTTGATTTTGTTCCGGAAGAATTCAGGGCAGAAGCAATTATTGATGGGTTAAAAAATACTTTAAAGGCAGGACAAAAAGTGCTTTTACCTCGAGCAGATTTGGCCAGACCCATATTAGTGGAAAGCTTAAAAGAATTAAAGTTAAATGTAGAGGAAGTAATAGCCTATAGAACTGTTTTAGATTCAGATAACAACAAGGAACTACTGGAAAAATTAATTAATAAAGAAATACATGTTATTACTTTTACCAGTTCATCAACGGTAAAAAATTTCTTAAAATTATTAGGTGAAGCAGATATCAAGAATTTATTAAATGGGATTACTATAGCATGTATTGGTCCTATTACTGCCGAGACTGCCCAAAAATCCGGATTAAATGTAGATATTATAGCTCAAAAATACACTATTGAAGGATTGGTTGATGCCCTTACTAATTATTTTAAACATTGAAGGGGGATGTTTATGAGTTTTCCAGTTACCCGGATG
Source organism: Clostridia bacterium (assembly GCA_030154225.1). Lineage (GTDB taxonomy): Bacteria > Bacillota > Peptococcia > Peptococcales > BICA1-8 > JASKKI01. Next base: position 8,787 of record JASKKI010000057.1, read on the forward strand.
CGCAGGTTAAGAAAGACACCAACTATTAGAAATGTATTAAGAGATGTTAAAATTTCTGTAGATGATTTAATTTATCCCTTATTTGTTATTCATGGTGAAAATACTAAAAATCCTGTTCCTTCTATGCCGGAAGTATATCAATTTTCTATTGATAACTTATTATTAGAAGTAGAGAAGGTTGTTAAGTCTGGATTAAAGTCTATACTTCTTTTTGGTATTCCGGAAACAAAAGATGCTTTGGGAAGTGGTGCATATGTCGAAGATGGAATAATTCAGAAAGCTGTATTTAATGTAAAAAAAGAATTCCCTGATTTACTAGTTATTACTGATGTCTGTTTGTGTGAATATACCGACCACGGTCATTGTGGATTAATAGATAACAAACAAATATTAAATGACCCTACTTTAGAGTTACTAGCTAAGACCGCTGTTTCCCATGCCCAGGCCGGAGCAGATATAGTAGCTCCTTCAGATATGATGGATGGTAGGATTGCTGCCATCAGAAAGGCTTTAGATAATAATGGATTTGAAGATATATTAATTATGTCTTATTCTGCTAAATATGCTTCAGCTTTTTATGGACCTTTTCGGGATGCTGCAGGTTCTGCTCCCCAATTTGGTGATCGCAACACGTACCAAATGGACCCTGGTTCAAGTGTAAAACAGGCCATTATGGAAACTGCCTTGGATATTGAAGAAGGTGCCGATATTGTAATGGTTAAACCTGCTTTAGCCTATATGGATATTATTAAAAGCATTTGTAATGAATTCTTGTGTCCCGTTGCCAGCTATAATGTTAGTGGAGAATATGCAATGGTAAAGGCGGCTGCTCAAAAAGGTTGGCTTAATGAAAAAAAGGTTGTTATGGAGCTTATGACAGGGCTAAAAAGGGCGGGAAGTGATTTAATACTAACCTACCATGCTTTAGATATTGCTAACTGGCTTCAGGAGGTTTAATCATGATAATTTCTTGGAATACAACTAATCAGTGTAATATGTTTTGTAAGCATTGTTATCGTGATGCAGGAGCAAAGGCAACTGATGAATTATCTACCCGAGAAGCCAAAAATTTACTGGACGAAATAAAAAAAGCCGGTTTTAAGATCATGATTTTTAGTGGAGGAGAACCACTGATGCGTCCTGATATTTTTGAACTTGTGGATCATGCCAGTAAATTAGGTCTTAGACCAGTATTTGGTACTAATGGTACATTGATAACCAGGGATGTGGCTAAAAAACTTAAAGAACTAGGTGTAATGGGGATGGGGATTAGTCTGGATAGCCTAGATCCTCAAAAACATGATGAGTTTAGATGTTATCAGGGAGGATTTAAAGAAGCAGTATTGGGAATGGAAAATTGTTTAGCCGAGGAATTACCTTTTCAAATTCATACTACAGTAATGGATTGGAATAAAGATGAAATTGAAGCTATCACTGATTTTGCTGTGGAAAAGGGTGCTGTTGCCCATCATATTTTTTTCTTAGTTCCTACTGGTAGAGCTGTTGATATTGAAACAGAGTCCCTGAGGGCCAGAGAATATGAGGAAATATTAACTAGAATTATGAATAAACAAAAACAAGTTCCTATCGAGTTGAAACCTACCTGTGCTCCACAATTTATGCGTATAGCCAAAGAAATGGGCTTAAATTTGAGGTTTCAAAGAGGATGTTTGGCAGGTACTTCCTACTGTATAATCAGTCCTAAAGGGGATGTTCAACCTTGTGCATATTTAGATTTACCTATCGGTAATGTACGGGATATACCATTTAGTAAATTATGGGAAGAAAGCACTGTATTTAAAACTTTACGTTCATTACAGTATAAAGGCGGCTGTGGTGTTTGTAAATATAAAGTTGCCTGTGGGGGTTGTAGAGCCAGGGCAGCATTTTATAATGACGGTGATTATATGGCTGAAGAACCTTGGTGTTTGTTTCAAGGTCGCCAGGGATTTTAAGAAAAAGAGGAGGGGATCCAATGCATAAAGGGTATACCAAATCTCAAAATTTATATCAGGAAGCACAAAAATATATTCCAGGAGGAGTAAATAGCCCGGTCCGTGCTTTCAAAGCTGTTGGTCAACACCCGGTATTTATTGAATATGGTCATGGCTCACGAATAGTTGATGTTGACGGGAATGAGTATATTGATTATGTTGGCTCCTGGGGACCATTAATTTTAGGCCATAGAAACCCCAAGGTTATAAAAGCTTTACAAAAATGTCTTAATATGGGAACAAGTTTTGGGGCTCCTACGGAAATCGAGACAGAAATGGCCAAGATTATAATTAATGCTTTTCCTTCTGTGGAAATGGTTCGGATGGTTAATTCAGGTACTGAGGCTACTATGAGTGCATTAAGGCTAGCCAGAGCCTATACTAAGCGTGATAAAATAGTTAAATTTGAAGGTTGTTATCATGGACATGCTGACTCCTTATTAATAAAAGCTGGTTCCGGAGCATTAACCTTAGGAGTTCCTTCTAGTCCCGGTGTACCTACTAATATTGCCGGTGGTACTATCACAGCCAGTTATAATAACTTGGAAGAAATTAAAAGTATTTTTAAACAGGTAGGCGAACAAATTGCAGCAGTAATTTTAGAGCCAGTACCCGGTAATATGGGAGTTATTCTACCAGAACCGGGATTTCTGGAAGGATTACGGGATTTGACATCTCAATATGGGTCCCTATTGATTTTTGACGAAGTAATGAGTGGTTTTCGGGTAGCTCGGGGAGGAGCTCAAGAAATATTTAATATTAAACCTGATTTAACTTGTTTCGGAAAAATTATTGGTGGGGGATTACCGGTAGGGGCTTACGGTGGAAGAAAAGAAATAATGGAATTAATAGCTCCTGCTGGTCCTGTTTACCAGGCTGGAACTCTTTCCGGAAATCCCCTGGCTATGAGTGCAGGTTTAGCAACATTGAAAGAGTTGGAAAATCCTCAAGTATATGACAGACTTGATTATTTAGCTACAAAGATGGCGGAAGGTTTAAATAATGCGGCCCTTAAGTCAGGTGTGAAGGTAACAATCAATAAACTGGGCTCTATGGTTTCCTGTTTCTTTACAGACCAAAAGGTAATAGATTATCGTTCGGCAACCAGTTCTAATCTCAATAAATTTAAAGCCTTTTTTCAATCAATGCTTTCCCAGGGAATTTACCTGGCACCTTCCCAGTTTGAAGCTTCTTTTATTTCTTTGGCCCATTCTGAGGAAGATATTGAAGAAACTATTGAAGCCAGTGAAATTGCTTTTAGTACAGCAAAAGATATTAATTAAATTATTAGTGGCTTTTTCTAACCTGAACCTAAAAACCGGCTTAGCCGGTTTTTCTTAACATATGACAAAGCAATTTTACTAGCAACTAAAAACGAATAAAGCTCTTTTTTAAAATTTTATTGAAAAAGGGTAATTGTAATTATTATCGAAATTATAATTTGATTAATTTAATAAAGGAGCGACAGAGTTGGACAAGTATGAATATTTTCTAAGAGAATTAAATAAAAATTTTGATTTAGATTTACTTGGTTATAAAAGGCCACAAATGGAAAGACGAATTAATAGTTTGATGAGAACTTTACAAATTAAAACTTATGAAGAATTTATAAAAAAGATGCGTGAGGATCAAAAAATTTTTAATCGTTTTATTGACCATTTAACTATTAATGTATCGGAATTTTTTAGAAATAAAGCTCAGTGGGATGTATTAAAAGAAAAAATTATACCTATGCTTTTATTAAATAATAAACACTTAAAGATATGGAGTGCCGGTTGTTCTACAGGTGAAGAACCATATACATTAGCCATGATTTTAAGGGAGCATTTTCCTGAAGGCAACCATTCCATCCTGGCTACTGATTTTGATACCAGAGTTTTAAATAAAGCAACTAGAGGTATCTATTCTCAGAAAGAGGCAAGTGGAATCCCGGAACCATATTTAAAAAAGTATTTTATATTTAAAAATAATATTTATCGGGTAGACTCCAGTTTAACAAAATTAATCACTTTCAAAAAGCATAATTTATTAAAAGATACTTTCGAATCTAACTTTGATCTAATATTATGCAGAAATGTTGTTATTTATTTTACAGACGAAACAAAAAACCAGTTATACCGTAAATTTTTTAATTCTTTAATAAGTAAAGGTGTGTTATTTACAGGTAGTACTGAACAAATAATACAGGCCCGGGAGATCGGATTTAAATCAGTAGCAATCTTTTTCTATCAAAAACCATAAGGAGTGTTATTATGCCATTTATTGAAATTAACGGGGAAAAACCTATTTTTCATGAAAATACTTTCATTGCAGAGAATGCTCAAATAATAGGAAAAGTAACTATAAAAGAAGGAGCTAGTATCTGGTTTAATTGTGTCTTAAGAGGAGATATGGATCGAATTATTATTGGTCAACATACTAATATTCAGGATGGTGTAATAATCCATAATGATCCAGGTATACCAACTATAGTAGGTGATTATGTAACGGTTGGACATGGAGCCATTCTTCATGCCTGTACTATTGAAGATAAGGTTCTAATAGGGATGGGTGCAATTATTTTAGATGGTGCAGAAATTGGAGAAGGAGCAATTGTAGCAGCAGGTGCCGTAGTAACTCCAAATACTAAAGTCCCAGCTAATACACTGGTAGTAGGAAAACCGGCTAAACTGGTTAAACGTTTAGACATAAAAGAGCAGGAAGCTAGAATTAAGCATGCTTTGCGATATCAAAAAATATGGCAAGAATTATATAAAAATAAGGAAGACCTATAAGAATAGTTACTAGTGGCTAGTGGCCAGTTGTTAGTAACATTCATTTTTACTTTTTTAAGCTGTTGACAAGTTCAACAGCTTTTTTTAATAAAAACTATAAACCATGAACTATTGTCTATGAACTAATTAATTATTTTTAACGGATTAACAAGGAAAATGTAATTAAAAGTCGAAAGATTTTGATAGAGTTTAAAGGGAGGAAAAATAATGAAGAAAAAGAACAAAACCATCTTTGCATTGGACATAGGTACAAGGTCTATTGTTGGTTTATTGTTAGAGGAGAATAAACAAGGTATTATTTTAAAAAATATTGTAGTTAAAGAACATTCCAACCGGGCCATGTTAGATGGACAGATTCATAACATTCCCCAGGTTAGTTTACTAGTTAAGGAAGTTAAAAAAGAGTTGGAAGAAAATACAGGAACTAAATTGAAGAAAGTAGCTGTAGCAGCTGCTGGACGTTCTTTAAAAACAGTTAAAACTTCTATTTCTATTAAATTGGACAATGAGATCCCAGTTAAACATGAAGATGTTTTGAATTTAGAATTAAAAGGAGCCCAAAAATCCCAAGCTATTTTATTGGAAAATCAAAAAACTGATGATAAAAACCAGTATTATTGCGTAGGTTATAGTATAACAAAGTATTTTTTAGATGATAGTGAAATAGGGAGTTTAATTGGACAGAAAGGCAAAACAGCTGGATTGGAAATAGTATCAGCTTTTTTACCCAAGGTGGTTGTTGATTCGTTACAAGCTGTATTAACTGAAAATGGTCTGGAATTATCTAATATTACTTTGGAGCCCATTGCTGCCATTAATGCAATTCTTCCACCAACTATGCGCAAATTAAATTTAGCTTTAGTAGACATTGGTGCTGGAACATCTGATATAGCAGTTTCATATGATGGCTCCATAATTGGTTATGGTATGGTTCCTGTTGCTGGGGATGAAATTACAGAAGCCTTATGTGAACATTTTTTACTGGATTTTAATGAAGGTGAGGAATTAAAAAGGAAACTAAATATAAACTTGGAAAAGGAATTAACTTTTACAGATATTCTCGGAATTGAACATTCATTAAAAGGCTTAGAAATCGTTAAAAATTTTTCTAATATTATTGAAATACTCGCCCAAAAAATAGCAAATGAAATTACTGTTCTAAATAATAAGTCACCTCAGGCGGTAATTTTAATAGGTGGAGGGAGTTTAACACCTTTATTAGCTCAATACCTGGCGGATTTTCTAGGCTTACCTAAGGAAAGGGTAGCTGTTCAAAAGGCTTCAGCTATTAAAGAAGTATTAAATCTTCCGGAAGATTTTCAAGGTCCGGAAATAATCACCCCCATTGGAATAGGATTAACGGCTCTAAAAAACTTATCCTTAGGTTTTATTCCTGTTCAAGTAAATAATTTTAATATTAATCTCTTAAACCTTGGTAAAAATACTGTATTGGATGCATTGTTAGCGGCAGGAATTGATACCGGGAAAGTATTTGGTAAACCAGGCCTGGCTTTGACAGTAGAAGTAAATGGAAAAATAAAAACCTTCCCAGGATCATTAGGAGAAAAGGCCTTAGTAAAAGTAAATGGAAAGGTAAAAACCTTGGACACATTATTACAGCCCAGGGATAAAATTGAGTATATTCCAGCTAAGGACGGGAAAGCAGGTCGGGGCTTCGTAAAGGATATCTTACCCAAATCAAATACCATCAAATTGAATGACAAAACTAAAGAATTACCATATGAAGTAACTATCGATGGAAAATGTGTAACATTGGAAACTGAATTGAAAGATGGAGATAAAATCTATATTAGAGAAATCAATCAAATAGGTGAATTATTAGAATTATGGAAAATTGTTGATGTTAATGACATGCTAAAATTTACTTTGGTTGTAAATGGTGATAATAAAAGTGTTGCCTATTTTCCTTTTGAAATAACACGTAATGAGAAACCATTAAATTTATTTGATACTGTAAATCCCGGTGATCAGATATATCTTAACTTAAGAGAAACTAAAAATTTTACTGTAGAACAAATCCTAAAAAATAACCACAATATAGATCACACAACTGAAATTACAGTTACAGTAAATGGGCAGGATGTTAAGATACCGGTAATTGACTTAGAAATAAATATAAATGGTAAAAAAGCTAAAATGACTGATAACATTAAAAGTGGAGATATTGTGACAATTGACTTTCATAAAAACAAGACACCGATTTTAATAGATATTTTTCCTAGAATCAATTTTTCAACAACACCTCCCCCTGGTAAAGTTGGATTGGATATGTATATAAACGAGAAAGAAGCAGAATATACAAGTATGTTAAAAGATGGTGATATAATTAAGTTAATCTGGAGATAATTGTTTTTACTTTTTAATTTATGTGTAATATAAAATATATGACTTAAATATATATTTCAAAAAACTTGGAGGTGGTTTTATACTTAACCTGGATAAATTTCGTTTAAATGTAGAGCAACTAAAAAGGTATGTAGATCCTTTTCAATTGGAATTTGAAACAACGGAAAATGTTTTACCACTACAAGGTATTATTGGGCAGGAAAGAGCTGTCAAGGCAACGGAATTTGCCCTAAGAATTAAAAGAAGTGGATACAATCTATTTATGTCTGGATTAACCGGTACTGGTAAAACCCGTTATGTTCAGTCCAAATTAAAAGAATTTGCTCAAAATGAAAGTACACCTGAAGATATATGTTATGTTTATAATTTTAAAATACCTAGTCAGCCTATATGTATTATGCTTCCCTGTGGCCAAGGTATAGAATTTAAAAAAGATATGGAAGAATTAGTTGATGATTTGCAAACTTCAATAACAAAAGTATTTGCCGGAGATGAATATGAAGAACAAAAAAATCAATTAATAAAAAAGTTTTCCAATGA
>JASKKI010000058.1 GCA_030154225.1 Clostridia bacterium
TGGGTGGGGTGGATAAAATGATATATAATCTGTATTTTGTAAATAATACTGAAAGAGGGAGGGAACTAGATGCATAGACACAAAGCAAACAGTGATGCCATAAATGCTTTAAAAACTGCTAGAGGACAAATTGATGGGATTTTAAAGATGTTAGATGATGACAGATACTGTATAGACATATCTAAACAAATATTTGCTGTGCAATCTCTTTTAAAAAAAGCCAATATGAAAATATTAAGAAACCATTTACATTCCTGTGTACTTAGTGCAATGAAAGAAGGACAGGGGGATGAAAAGATAGATGAGATTATTTATATACTTGAAAAGTATATAGATAAAACATAATTGAAGTGTTAGAAGGGAAGTAATTTTTTTGGCTATAAACCCCTCCGGGGGTGGGAGGGGGCAAGGATGTTAAAATTAATTTAGTTGTTTAGAATCCTATGACAATTATAAAAATTTTTAAGTTATGCAAACATTTTATTATTTTGAAGGAGTGGAGTAGAATGACCAGTACAGTAATCAAAATTGATGGTATGTCTTGTGCCGCTTGTGCTAACAAGATAGAAAAAGCATTAAATAAAATAGAAGGGGTACAAAAAGCCAATGTAAATTTTGCTACAGAAAAAGCAACTATAGAATATGACGAAAAGAAAGTAGGCCTAGGGGAGTTTATAAAAATAGTGGAAAATCTTAATTATCGAGTCATTATAAAAAAAACTGACCTAAAGATTTCCGGTATGACCTGTGCTGCTTGTGCCAACAAAATTGAGAAAAAATTAAGCAGCTTACCCGGGGTTAAAAATGCGGTCGTAAACTTTGCTACTGAAAAAGCTACAGTAGAATATTCAGATAACCAGGTCTCAATTGCTGATATCAAAAAAACTGTTAAAAGTTTAGGATACGAGGCTATATTACAGGAAGATAAAGTTGACATGGACGAGGAAAAAGCCCGCAGGGAAGCCGAAATAAAAAAACAAACTTTTATGTTTGCTTTCTCAGCCATCTTATCACTTCCTCTGCTTTTGTACATGTTTGCCGAAATGTTTACCTGGCAGTGGGTTCCAAAACTTATTATGGAACCTAAGTTTCAATTAGTGTTAGCAACTCCTATTCAGTTTATCGCCGGCTGGCAGTTTTATAAAGATTCCTATTATGCCTTAAAAAATAAAAGTGCTAATATGTCTGTTTTAATAGCCCTGGGAACCACAGCAGCATATGTATTCAGTTTTGTTGTAACCTTCTGGGGTGACTTCATTGGACAAGAGAGTGTTTATTATGAAACGGCAGCAATTATCATCACATTAATTATTTTAGGAAAACTATTGGAAGCTATAGCTAAAGGTAAAACATCAGATGCTATCAAGAAATTGATGGGTTTACAGGCCAAAACCGCCAGAGTAGTCAGAAATGGAGAGGAAGTAGATATTCCTATAGAAGAAGTTGAGGTTGGAGATCTGATTATTGTCCGCCCTGGAGAGAAGATTCCGGTAGATGGAATAATTAAAGAAGGATATTCTACTGTAGATGAATCTATGCTTACCGGGGAAAGCATTCCGGTAGATAAAAAAATAGGTGACGAAGTAATAGGAGCAACAATTAATAAACATGGTACTTTTAAATTTGAAGCCACTAAAGTAGGTAAAGATACTGCCTTAGCACAAATAATCAAGATAGTTGAAGACGCTCAAGGTTCAAAAGCACCTATTCAAAGGCTAGCTGACGTAATTTCTGCTTACTTTGTTCCGGCAGTAATTGCAATAGCAGTAATCACATTTTTAGTATGGTATTTCTTTGTTGACCCCACTAATTTTACCAGAGCTCTTATTAACTTTACTGCTGTATTAGTTATCGCCTGCCCTTGTGCACTTGGACTGGCTACTCCTACTTCTATTATGGTAGGGACAGGTAAAGGAGCAGAAAACGGTATCCTGATCAAGGGTGGTGAACATTTAGAAAAAGCCCATAAGCTTACTGCCGTTGTTTTAGATAAAACCGGTACAATAACCAAAGGTCAGCCAGAACTTACTGATGTCATTGCTTTAAACAGTTTCGACAGGCAGGAAGTCCTAAGAATTGCAGCCATTACTGAAAAGGGTTCGGAACATCCTTTAGCTGAAGCTATTGTTAAAGGTGCAGAAAACCAGGGATTTAAATTAGCAAGTCCTGAAGACTTTTGTGCTATACCCGGCCATGGGGTAGAAGCGAAAATAGAAGGCAAATTGGTATTATTAGGTAACCGCAAATTGATGAAAGATAGAAAAATAGCAGTTGATCAATTTGAACAGGATATAGTTAAGTTGGAAGAACAGGGTAAAACGGCGATGCTTATGGCCATAGAAGATAAAATGGCAGGGATAATAGCAGTAGCAGATACAGTAAAAGATAATTCCAAGGTTGCTATTAAAGAACTTTTAGATTTGGGAATAGAAGTATATATGATCACCGGAGATAATAAAAGGACGGCCCATGCTATTGCCAAACAGGTGGGAATAACAAATGTTTTAGCAGAGGTTTTACCTGAAGATAAAGCTGAAGAAGTACAAAAATTAAAAGCTCAAGGAAAAATAGTAGGAATGGTAGGAGATGGTATTAATGATGCTCCTGCTCTAGCTTCAGCCGATGTGGGTATCGCCATTGGAACCGGAACCGATGTAGCAATGGAAGCTGCAGATATAACCCTAATGGGTGGAGATCTAAAAGGTATACCAGCAAGTATTAAGTTAAGTAAAGCTACTATGAGAAATATCAAACAAAACCTTTTCTGGGCTTTAATTTATAATACACTAGGTATTCCAGTAGCAGCTTTTGGATTTTTAAGTCCGGTAATCGCCGGTGCAGCCATGGCTTTTAGCTCTGTATCAGTAGTAACTAATGCTCTGAGACTAAAGCGGTGGAAATATGTACCGGGTTCACATAAATAAATTAATTTTTAAAAAATAAGGAGGTGTGATGTATGGGATGTTGCCATGGTCACAATAATCTCGAAGAAAAAACTTTAAAGGTAAATGGTATGTCATGTGGACATTGTAAGATGTCCGTAGAAAAAGCAGTAAATGAATTGGATGGTGTCAAATCTGCAATAGTAAATGTAGATGCAAAGTCAGCAGCTGTACAGTTTGATCCGAACAAAGTTACCCTGGAAAAAATTAAAGCAACTATTGAAGAACTGGGGTATGAAGTAGAATAGTAACATAAATTTAGAAGGGGTATTAACCCCTTCTAAATTTATGTTACCTCAGACAAAATTCAAGGACTTTTAATCAGTACTTTCTCAAACGTCCTATGTACTTATAATTACAACTTTATTTCACATTTTAGACAAATTTATCCCAAAAATAATTCAAATTTTTTGTTTATTCTTATAGTTGTAATTACTACTCTAATCAGATTTATTAACCTAGCTGGCTTATTGAGAGAATAAAATAAAACAAAAAACAGGAGGAAGTATTAAATGAGAAAAGGTTTAATTATTTTAGGGGCAATTTTACTAATAATTTTTTTGTCAATTAGCGGTTTTGCGGGAGCATATAATAACTTAGTAACTGCGGAAGAGGATGTAAATGGTAAATGGGCTCAAGTAGAAAATCAATTACAGCGCCGTTTGGACTTAATACCTAATTTAGTAGAAACGGTAAAGGGTTATGCTGCCCATGAAAAAGAAACATTTACTTTAGTTACAGAGGCAAGGGCTAAAGCTGCAGGTGCTGTTTCTATTAAAGAAAAAGCTCAAGCCAATAGTGAGCTTTCCAATGCTTTAAGCAGACTAATGTTAGTAGTTGAACGTTACCCGGATTTAAAGGCTAATCAAAACTTTATCAGATTGCAAGATGAATTAGCGGGAACAGAAAATAGGATTGCTGTTGCCAGAAAAGATTATAATGAATCTGTACAAAGATTTAATACTTTTATTAAACGTTTTCCAAATAACATAATTGCCGGTATATTTAATTTTGAGAAACAGGAATATTTTGAAGCAGAGGAAAATGCGAAAAATGCCCCTAAAGTAAAATTTTAATTGGGGGTTAAATAATGCTAAAACATAAAAGTTTAAAATTCGTAGTACTAGTTTTACTATTGTTATTATCTTTGAACGCTGCGGTTTGGGCCATTGAACTTCCTGATTATACCGGGGATATATATGTACAGGACTTTGCGAATATGGTTTCCCCCCAGCTAGAAAATAAAATAAAAAATGCAGCAAGAATGCTGGAGGATCAGACTTCCGCTCAGATTTCTATAGTTACCATAAATAGTCTGGAAGGTATAGATATAGAAACCTATGCTAATGAACTTTTTCGCAAGTGGGGATTAGGTGATAAAGAAAAAGAAAATGGAGTACTATTTTTAATTGCTAAAGAGGAACAAAAATTTAGAATTGAAGTAGGTTATGGTTTAGAAGGACAAATAAATGATGCCAAGGCTGGAGATATCTTAAGAACTGTTGTCCCGTATTTTCAAAAAGGAGATTTTGAAACCGGCATTAGCCAGGTATTTAATAATCTCGTAAAAGAAATTAGTTTTGAATATAACTCTGATCAACCTGCAAATAAATCTGTTACCCCACAAGATAACGTAAATATACCTTGGTGGGCACAGGTGTTAATTTTAGGTATAATTGTTTACCTGGCCATATTTCATCCGGAGTTACTAATGGCTATACTATATGTATTTTCCAGAAATGGTGGAGGATCGGGTGGCTCGCGCCGTGGAGGTGGAGGGTCTTCCGGGGGTGGAGGAGCTTCCGGAGGCTGGTAAATTTTAATTACAAATATAAAAGAGGTTAGTTTAAGTCTAACCTCTTTTATATTTGTCTTTTAACTTCTGGGTTTAAAGGTAGTACAGCATGTCCCATCACTGGTATTTGCTTTACCATCCCCTTGGGGGTTGATCTCTAAAGCGTCGGCATAACATAAATTATTTTGCCAGTAGTGACAGTTATTTACACCGCATTTTACTTGCATCCTTGGGGCTGCCATTATATCACCTCCATCTTTTTCTTATCTATTATTATTAACAATTAGTAAGGTGATATATTCTAAAGTTTGCAAATGAAAAATAAAAGTTCATAAATTGTTCATAATTGCACCCAATTTTAGACAAAAACCGGTGTTAAGATATAGATAAACAAAGATCAAAGGAGGAATTAGCGTGAAAAAAGCTGTAATCATTCTTATTGGAGGACTTTTACTTATCGCATTAGCTGGTACTGCTATAGCAGACACCAAAGCTCCTCAAGCTCCTCTACCCAATGTACCAGATCAGGAGTTTTTCCAACAAATGTGGAATTACTGTCATGGCCCTAATGGTATGATGAATTATTACTATGGTAATGGTGCGGTTCCCCAAGGCTTTGGCGGAATGATGGGTGGATATGGTTACGGTCCTATGATGGGCTGGTAAAGAGTAGCATAGAGCTACTCTTTTTTCTAATTTCGACAAAAAAATACCTTTTTCTAATTATTTTGGTCCGGGGTGATATAATTTTGAAAAAATTGCACATAAGTTTTTTATCTGTATTTTTAGCGGTCTTCCTTACTGGATGTTTAGGACAACAGCCCCAAATATCAATACCTAAATTACTGCAATATAATAATGAAGGTAAAATTCAAGTTTCTGTTCTACCTAAAGAATATAAAGAGAACTTATTAACCTTTGAATTGAATTTTACCACCCACAGCGGAGATTTGACAGGTCTAGACTGGAAAAAATTAATAAAAGTAAGTAGTGATGAAAATTTATTAGAAATTAATGATATTGTATACTTAAGAAAGTCAGAACATCATCCCATAATGGAAATTAAAGTAGAGGTAACCAGGGAACATTTAGTAAACAGTAAAAAAATCATTTTTACTATTGATGCTATTAATGGGGAAAAGGCAAAGACTTATAACTGGAATACAAAAGATTTACAAGTTCTTATTACTCCGGAAATTGGCGTATTAAGTATTGATGAAAAAGGAATACTGTGGTTATTGACTTCTAAAGAAAAGAGACAAATAAATAAAAATAATATAACCGGTAAATTGATTAGGTTAGAAAATAATTCCTGGTTAATTTTGGATAAAGATAAAGGAAAAATGTCTAAATTAGTAATAAACTCTAACTTAGCCCCAAATAAAGAAATGATTAAATCTGTGGATTATAAAGATGCTGCTTATTTTAGAACAGAAAAAATCCTATTTGCTATCGATAATCAAGGGGATAATTTGTTAGCGGTAAATTTGGAAAATGGTGAAACTATTTTTTCCTATAAAGATATAATAAAAAATGGAACTGCCCTGGAAATCATAGGTAATAAATTATTAGTAGCGGAAAAAAATAAAATTGTTGTGGTTAATTTAGAAAGTTTTATGCTTGAAAAGAAATTACCTTTAAGAGAAGGTAATATAAAAAAATTATTAAAAACTCAAGATAATAGCTACCTACTAGCAATAACGGAAAATAATCAATTAATTATTATAGATGTAAAAGAGTTAACAATTTTTAAAAAACTATATTATATTAAAGATTTTAGTTATGATTTTTTAAACCATAAGTTATTTACACTAAATACCGGTGGCAAGAAATTAGTTATATATGACTTAAATGCTGACAGGCAAGAAGAAAGGGAATTAGGAGAACAACTGCGGAATATAGTAGTTATACCCAATACTGATTTCCTCTATGGCGTCACCCGTGATAATACTTTAATTTTTATGAACTATAAGACAGGAGAAATAAAAGAAACAAAAGAGGAGATACGTATCAAAAATTTAGAGGATTATTATGTGTTTTTACAAAGCTAAAGGCCGGGTTAATAGGCCTTTTTCATATTTTTTTCAAAACTTTTTTAAGAATTGGTCACCGGTTTTATAAACTTATTTCAATAATTGCAGTTAAAATACAATTAACAAGTAACAAATAAGTAGGGAGGAATAATTTATGGTGATACCAAAAGAAGTAATATCTTATTTAGAAGAAATTTCTCGACAAACAAATATTATTGATAATGAAGAATTTGAACAAATTATTGCTAATGGTGAAATTGAACAGTATCTAATACTTGACATAAGAGAAAGGGAGTTATTTCAAAAATTTAGATTCCCTAATTCAATTAATATTCCTTTTAAAGAATTGGGTAAAAATCTTAATAGGATACCTTCAGACAGAAAAATAATGATTATTTGTAATTCAGGCTTTACTGCTGCTCAATCCCTATCTCTTTTAAATTCTATTGGTTATAAAACCTGTATTTTAAAGGATGGTATCAATGGATATCTGGAAGAGGGGAAAAATGCTAAAAATAATATCTTGCGTACAGCCTGAAAATTCACAAATTGTTCACAATTTCTCCAAGAAAGTTTCAATTATTTAATATATCCTGCAATTAAGGAACCACATAGAAAAGTGGTTCCTTATTTTACCATTGGTAGTTGTGGATAACTTCCGTCCGCAGGACGATTTGTTCTACAAATTTTACTACGTGTTCCAGTATTGGTGGTAGGAGGAAAATAAATGATGCTACTTAAGAGAATCGTGTTTTTTGTACTAGCAATGATTTTTATTCTGGGCTTGACCACTCCTAATTTCGCATATGCAGAAGAGGGAATGGTTTTAAAAAATTTTTCTGTTGATATTTGGCCCGAATATGATGATCCAAGGGTACTTGTGATCTACCAGGGTACATTTGTCAATAATGGTAGTGCTGATTTTTCAGGATATGTTAAATATAAAATTCCCAAATTTGCTATACCTAAAGAAGGCCAGATCAATATGGCCTGTGAAATTGTCAATGGAGGAAATCATTCCTGCCAGCCGTACAAATTAGAAGATAAAGGGGAATATATGGAATTAAGCTGGAAAACCACCAGAATAATTAAACCAGGACAGGAGTATCCTGTTTTTCTAGAATTTTATTATGACACCATTAAGGGTTCTCCAGAAAAAAGTTTTAGCTATTTATTTATGCCCAGCTATGTTATCCAAAATTTAAATATAAATATCAAACAGCCTTTAAGGACAGAAGATTTTCAAGTTGATCCTAAACCTTTGGAAACTACTGTTGATACAAAAGGTTTCTCTAACCATAAATACAGTTATACTTCTTTATCACCTGAAGATAAAATTACATTCAAAGTAAATTACGTTAAAAAGGATAATGAGCCTTCTCTTCAAAAAGATATACCCCAATCTGCCCAGTCTTCCGGTACAAGTAATACATCAAGTCAACTGCCGCAAAGTGATGCCTGGAAGGACCCTATAGTAATGGGCACAGTAATCATTTTTATTTTATTATTAGTTATTGTTGTTTTCTTTGCTTTAAACTTTAACAAAAAAACTGTTAAGGAAAAAACAAGTAAATCTAGTTCAACTAACCCCCAATTAATCAAAGAGAAAAAGAAACTAAGACAGATGCTCTTAAATGGTAAAATATCGGAAGAGACATACCAAGAATTAGTTCGGGATCTGGAAGAAGAATATAATTCCTAGAATTATAAGGGGTGAATTAGGTGAGTAAGCGATTAAGGCTCATTGCGGCAATTTTGTTATTTACAGGTGCCATGGGTTACCTGATATTTAACGGAATGCGACAGGGAGTTGGACAACTTTTAACAATAGAAGAAGCACTGGCTAAAAATATAAAAGAAAATGTTACATTTATTCGGATGGAAGGTACCGTTGATTATACTACTGCTTTTTATGATCCTCTCAAACCTCAATTGGTCTTTGATCTTACCGATGGTAGCAATAAAATACCTGTTATTTTCGAAGATGTAAAGCCTGATAATTTTGATGCCGGGTATCCCATCATTGTTGAAGGTAGATTTTTAGAAGATGGACGTTTTAGAGCGGATAAATTATTAGTAAAATGTCCCTCAAAATATGAAGAGGAATCTAAATAAACTATTATTGGAGGCAAAAATGGCAGCTGATTTGGGATATATAGCCATATTATTAAGTTTGGTTTTAGCTTTTTATGCTATTTTTTGTTTTATCCTGTATTTAAAAACTAAAAATTACCGATTATTTGACAGTGCTAAAGGCTCTGTATATGCCACTGCTTTCTTGACAACCGTAGCTACCCTTTGCCTGGAATGGTTATTATATCTGGGTGATTTTAGTATTAAATATGTTTATCAATATACCAGTACTGATTTACCCTGGTTTTACAGGCTTACTGCTTTATGGGCGGGAAATGATGGATCATTACTATTATGGGCCTGGCTTTTAGCCCTCTATGCTTCTCTAGTAGTAAAACAAAATAAAATTAAAGAGATGACGCCTATAGTAATGATAATATTAATGATCAATTCTTTATTCTTTCTCTTTATTATGGCCTTTCTCACCAACCCTTTTGAAAAAATGACCATGTTTGCCGTTGAAGGGCGAGGGTTAAATCCAATGCTGCAGAGTCCAGGTATGATAATTCATCCAGTAACAACTTATCTAGGTTATGTTGGTTTTGCCATACCCTTTGCCTTTGCGATAGCTGCACTTGTCATCAATCGAAGCGATGATGAGTGGATTAAAGTTACCAGGGGTTGGACAATTATTGCTTGGATGTTTTTAAGCATAGGAAATTTGTACGGTGCCCTCTGGGCCTATGAGGAGTTAGGTTGGGGAGGATACTGGGCCTGGGACCCTGTGGAAAATGCCTCTTTTATGCCTTGGTTAACAGGTAGTGCCTTTCTTCATTCGGTTATGGTCCAGGAACGTAAAAATATGTTAAAAATCTGGAATATAGTTCTGATTATTATTACTTATGTACTGACCCTTTTTGGTACATACCTGGTGCGGAGCGGAATACTTCAATCAGTACATGCTTTTGGCAGTTCGTCCCTTGGTAAGTTTTTCTTGGCATTTACAGTAGTCGTCTTGATTTGTTCCCTGGGCATCATGTTTTCCCGTATTAAGCTGCTTAAAGGGGATAAGGAATTTGAATCTTTTATATCTAAAGAAAGCAGTTTTTTACTTAATAACTTGATCCTGGTGGGAATGACCTTTGCCACCTTTTGGGGTACTATTTTTCCTTTGATATCGGAAGCTGTAACAGGAAATAAAATTACCGTTTCCATTCCCTTTTTTAATACAGTTAATGCCCCTTTAGGACTGGTCATGGTACTTCTTATGGGAATTTGTCCTTTAATTGCCTGGCGCAAGTCCAGTACCAAAAACTTATTAGCTAATTTTACCGTACCTTTTCTGGCTTCATTAATTTTTGCCAGTATAGCTTATATTTTAGGTTTGAGAAAAATCTATGTTTTAATGGGATTTACTTTAACAGTATTCGCTATTGCAGCAACTTTGTGGGATGTAGTTAAAGGTATATTAATAAGGCGTAAGATCACCGGTGAAAGTATTTTTATTGCAACCTTTAGGTTGCTGGTACGCAATAGAAGAAGATATGGGGGTTATGTTATTCATTTGGGAATACTCATGATGATCTTGGGCATTATAGGTTCCCAGGGTTATGACATTGCCAGACAGGTTACTATGGAAGTGGGCGAAACAATAACCATTAAAGATTATATTATAACTTATGAAGATCTAAAGCAGAAAAGATCAGGTACCAATATGATTATTTTTGCCCAGTTGAATGTAACGAATAATGGTCAAAGCTTAGGTGAAATGACACCCCATAAAATTTTTTATAAAACTCAGAAACAGCCATCAACTGAAGTAGCTATCTACAGTACCTGGATTGAGGATTTATATATTATACTTGCCGGTTGGGAAATGGATGGAACGGCCAACTTTAAGATTCTCGTTAATCCTCTAGTTAAATGGATCTGGACGGGGGGCTATATCCTGATAATAGGGACGATTTTTGCTTTATGGCCTGGGCGCGGCAGCCTGATCGGAGGTAAATATACTAGGCGTGTTCTAGGGCACTTGAATTCCCGAGGAGTTGAACAAAACTATGCGGGATAGAAAATGTTTGCAATTTATCTATTTAGTGCTGGCTTTTTCTTTTCTAATTTTACTTCCTCAACAAGTGCATGGTGAAATTACTATTATACAAAAGGAAATTGAGGAAATGTTGGTTTGCCAGGATGATTGTGGAATGCTGGTTTCGGCCTGTGATAATTCTACAGCCCAATATATGCGTGGCATCATTGTAGAGCAAATTAACCAGGGAAAAACCAAAGAACAAATTTTGGAGTATTTTATAGGAATTTACGGTGAAAAGGTTTTAGCTGCTCCTCCTCCGAAAGGTTTTAATATTACTGCCTGGGTTACTCCCTTTTTGATGGTATTAGCGGGAGGATTGTTAATATATTTTGCTCTGGAGAAATGGGTATTTCATAATCGATTGCTCCAACTTGAGGAAGTAGAACAGGACAATAATTTGGATTTAACAGAATATGAACAAAGATTAGAAGATGAATTAAAGGAGTATTGGTAGGGAAGTGATTAAAAGGTGCTTTTTATTATATTAGTAGGCATTATTATGCTGGTTGTAATTATGTTAATTGGATTCCCATTGCTAAGACCTACAAGAATAAATAGAAACATTACTGATGAAATTCCTTGGGATGTGCTAACTGAAAAGGATACTATTTTAACTACATTAAATGAAATTGAATTTGATTACCAGATGCAAAAACTAGCAGAAGATGATTATCTATTTCTAAAAAAAAAATATAAACAAATGGCTATGGAAATTCTCAAAGCGGAAGAAGAGTTTCTCAGCCTTGATGATGCTTCTAATGAAGAGATTAACGCTATTGAAGCAGAAATTGAGGTAGAATTATTAAAGTTTAAAGAAAGCACCTGAGGTGATATTGTAATGAATACTAGGACTAAATTTACAGGCTTAATTACTATCCTTGGTATCTTTATTCTTTTACTGGTAAGCAATCCGGTCTGGGCAGAGGAAAATATTAAAGTGGATGAACACCTGGTGCTTTTTAATTCACATTTAAATGAATTACAGGTTAAGGAATTGTATCAAATTACCAATACTTCTACTGAAAAGGTAAAAAAGAGTCTTATTATTACTTTACCTACCGGTGCTCAAAATGTGGTGGTAAATCAAAAGAAACTTTTAGGTAATGATTCCCAAATTATTAATTTAGACCAAAATCAGTATGAGATCCAGGGAGAACGGATAGTATTAAAAGCACCTCTTGATCCCGGTAAGAGTAAAGTATTTTTGATTTATTATAATCTTGATTTTCAAGAAAACTTGAAAGAAGTAGTTATGCCGGTACCATATTTTACCGATACAGTTTATGTACTTACACCTGATGATTCCTTGACAATAAACAGTAAAGATTTGCACAGTATGGGCATACAATCACTGGATGAAATACAATACCAAGTCATGGCCGCCCATGAGTTGTCGCCGGATTCCATAGTATCTTTTCAAATATTACCTGACACCGAGGAAATTAAAAAAGGTGTAAGGAAAGTTTCCCGGGGTTTTTCCGCGAGCACAGGTTTTCATAGTGCTTCCCATTTAAATACCTGGAATAACTCGCCACTTAAGAATACCAATCCACATTTATGGCTGCTTTTTGTGTTATCCTTGGTTATTGGTATCTTGGTTCTTTTAACCCTCTATTTAAGGGAAAAACATAAACAAAAAAAATACCGGGTGAATCGGGAAGGTATATATACCAATTTACTCAATAAGCAAAATAGGTTATTAAAAAGAATAAAAGATTTGGACCAGCAAATGGAAGCAGGTAAAATTGAGGAAGATGTCTATCAAGTTCTACGGCAACAATATAAAGAAATTTTAATTAAAGTTAAACTTAGATTAAAAAAATTAGAAGAAGGTTTTTAAAATGTATGAAATCCGGCAAATATGTAAGTCTATTTCCCAAAAAAAGGTGTTAGAGCAGATAAATTTAACGATAGCTCCCGGTGAGTTACAAATCATGCTAGGACCTAACGGAGCAGGGAAAAGTACCTTGCTGAAAATATTAGGACTTTTACAAAAACCTTCCCAGGGTCAATTATTCATAAATGGAATAAATGCATTGAAAAACCCGGAGAAAGTTAAACATTTACTTGGTGTAGTTTCCCATAAAACTTTTATCTATGAAAATTTATCGGTTTATGAAAACTTGGAATTTTATGGAAAAATGTATGGAGTTAATTCGTTGAGGAAAAGAATTTTGGAAGTCATTTCTTTATTGGGTTTGGAATTATATGTACATGAGAGAGTGGCTTATTTATCACGGGGATTTCAGCAAAGGTTGACAATAGCCAGAGCCATTTTACACCAACCTTGTTATTTATTACTTGATGAACCGCAAACAGGTTTGGACCAGCCGGCTACGCATAAACTATATCAGATTTTGGAACAGCTTAAAAAACAAGGTACCGGTATTATTGTTTCTACCCATATCATTGATAAAATTTTTCAATACTCCGATAGGCTGGTTATTTTAGCTAGGGGAAGTAAAGTGTTTGAAGGTGTTTCACCCCAAGAATATTCAGAAATAAAAGAACTCTACGGTTCTTATATAAAAGGGGTTTAGGGGATGAATATAGTCGGGCAGTTTTTGGCTATTATTAGAAAAGATTTGCAAACAGAAATTAGAACAAAAGAAATATTGAGTAGTATGCTGCTTTTTGCATTTTTAACAGTTGTAATATTAAATTTTGCCGTTGATCTAAAACCCAGGGTTTTAAGAGAAGTATTCCCGGGATTTTTATGGGTAGTTTTTATATTTACAGGGTTGTTAGGCTTAAATAGATCTTTTAAAAATGAACAGGAAAATGATTGTATTTATGGTTTAAATCTGGCCGCATGGGAAAGTAGTATTATCTACCTAGCTAAAACTTGCAGTAACTTATTTTTTATGCTAATTATGGAAGTAATTATAGTTCCCATTTTTTTTATTTTTTTTGATTTAAACCCTCCTTCCCTATTAGGAATATTTATTCTGACTATATTTTTAGGAACTTTTGGGTTTACGGCAGTAGGAACTTTGATAGCTGCCTTAACAGCCAATACTAAGAGTAATGAAATACTTTTACCTGTTATTTTATTCCCACTGATTGTACCTTTGATCTTAGGAGTAGTCCAGGTTACAAAGGGTGTTTTTTTAAATTTGCCCCTGGAGAGTTGGAGTTATTGGTTAAAGATAATTTTGATTTTTGATTTAATGTATTTCCTGGTACCAGCACTTTTATTTACCTATTTGCTGGAGGTGTAAACTGTGCATTGGTTAAATTGGATAACCTTGACAGTAATTATTTTAGCTAACTATTTAGTATTTATCTGGGTTCCATTAGAAAAGGTGATGGGAGCAGTTCAGAAGATATTCTATTTTCATGTTGCGACAGCTTGGGTAGGTTTTTTCGCCTTTTTTGTTGTCTTTATTTTTAGCATTTTCTATTTAATAACCAAGAATGAGCGGTGGGATAGGTATAGTGCTGCTTCCGCAGAAATAGGTGTTGTCTTTATCAGCATTGTTATTTTAACAGGAGCTATCTGGGGGCGAGCTTTTTGGGGACAGTGGTGGACTTGGGATCCTCGCTTGACTACATCTTTAGTCCTTTGGTTTATTTATATAGCCTATCTATTGTTCAGAAGTGCCATTGAAGAAAGAGAGAAGAAAGCAAGCCTTTCCGCAATTTTAGGAATTATCGGTTTTTTAGATGTCCCGGTAGTTTGGTTTTCTATAAGATGGTGGAGAACAATTCACCCCAATCTTATGGAAACGGGGGGTAAAATGGCTATTTCTCCTAAAATGGGTGTGACCTTGCTTCTGGCTATACTAGCTTTTACTTTATTATATATTTTATTAATGACTAGAATCATAAGCTTACAAAAACTCGCAGATGAAATCTATCGGTTAAAAGAAGAAATTCGAAGCCACTGGATTTAGAGGAGGATGATTTATGGGATACCTGTTTTTAGCTTATTCTGTAATCTGGATTTTAATTTATTTATATGTTTTAACTATTAATAAACGCCAAAAACAATTGGAACAAGAAGTAGAATCCTTGAAATTAGCCATGCAAAGAGTTTCAGGTGGTGGTGATTGTGGATAACCGGGAGGAAAAAAGAGCTAAATTCCAGGCTGAATATATCGAAGCCCAGAAAAGAAAAAAACGCTTAATTTTAACATCGGTTTTTATACTAACTATCTTTAGTGTAGGTCTTTTTATCTGGATTAACAGTGGTCGCTATGAAAATCCCAACAGTGGCAACTATTTTTTTGAGGAAGTTCCAAATTATACTGGACGGCAAGTGAAGATGAAAGACATTGAGCTTACATTAGAAGATGGTAAGGTGAAAATACCCCTTTCCGCTATCAAAGCAAACCAGATAATTTACACTGAATATAAAGGTAAAACAGATAAGATTTATTATGGTAACCTTAATGTATTGCCATTAACTGCTTTTATTTCTTCAGCAGGACGACTAATCGTGGCTACCAGTATTTGTGAACCTTGTTATGGTACAAGATTTACTTTAGAAAATAAAGAGCTGGTTTGTCAAACCTGTTTTACCCGCTGGCGTAATACTGACCTCTTTGGTTTAAGCGGAGGTTGTGTTAAATATCCTCCCGAAGAATTAAAATACCAAATTGAAGATGGAAATGTAGTTATTTCCGAGGAAATGTTAAGTCAATGGCAGCCTCGGATCTTTACCGATGAAATGCAAGATGCTTAACAGTACCTTTCACAAGATGTTCAAATTTTATACAAACATATGACAAAACTGATATATATAATAAATTAAGTTTCAGACATTCATATACTTCTTGTTAGTAGGGATTAAATCCCTACTTTTCTTTAAATAAGTAAAAAATTATACAGGGGGTAGATAAAGTGCCTGTAAAAATAACTAAATCTTTAGACCTTAGTGGGCAAAAATGTCCTATAAATTTTCTTAAGGCTAAAATTGCTTTAGAAGAGATGGCACCTTCAGAAATCATAGAGTTATTTTTAGATGAAGGAGAACCTGTGAAAAATGTACCCCGCAGTTTGGAAATGGAGGGACACTTGGTAATAGACATTGAGAAAGTAGATAAAATTTACAGAGTTTTAGTTGTAAAGGAGGGCCAAAATGTTTCAATTTAGTGAAGAACAAATTGAGCGTTATAGTCGGAATATGGTTCTCAAAGAAGTAGGTATTAAAGGTCAAGAAAAAATGATGAAAAGCAAAGTATTGGTTATCGGTGCCGGTGGATTAGGTTCACCTGTAATAATGTACTTGGCTGCAGCGGGAGTAGGACATCTGGGTATTGTTGATGGAGATAAAGTAGAATTATCTAATTTACAGAGACAAACTATTCATACAACGGACAGAATAAACTATCCTAAAGCTAAATCAGCTCAAATGTTTATTAACCAATTAAATCCCAATGTTAATGTTAAAATATATGACAAATTCCTTGATAGCACAAAT
>JASKKI010000059.1 GCA_030154225.1 Clostridia bacterium
ACTTTACTAAATTTCAATAGTAATATTATCTCATATTTAGCACATTTTGGGGTGTTATTTTCAAATATTAGTCCGAAGAATTTTCACTCTTCAGAGCTGAAATAAAGCAAGCTGGTCTGTTTCTGGAATTCCTGCTAAACACCCATGGCTTTGTAAAGTTTCAATAACAGTTTTACTTAGTTTAGCCCTAATCCTTAAATCTTCTACAGATGTAAAGAAATATTTCTCACGGGCTTTAACAATGTTTTCAGCTGCCGTAATTCCTACTCCCTGGAGCCCTGCGAAAGGGGGAATTAATGTATTATTAGAAATAATAAATTTCTTAGCATCGGATTTTTCTAAACTAACTCTTTCAAAAGTAAAGCCTCTTAAATACATTTCCAAAGCTAATTCTAAAATTGTTAAAAGTTTAGCTTCTTTCTGTGATGCTGAATTGCCTTTTTCTTGTATAAAATTAATCATCTTTTTTACTTCATTAATACCACTACATATTAGTTGGGCATCAAATTCATCGGCGCGCACCGTAAAAAAGGTTGCATAAAAAGCCAATGGGTAGTTAACTTTAAAATAGGCAATACGAAAAGCCATCATTACGTAGGCAACAGCATGGGCTTTGGGAAACATATATTTTATTTTTTTACAAGATTCTATGTACCATTCAGGAATCTTATTAGCCTTCATTAAATCTTCATGTTCTACTGATACACCTTTTCCCTTACGCACTGATTCCATAATTTTAAATGCAATCCCTGGCTCTATGCCTTTTTGAATTAAATAAGTCATAATATCATCTCTGGCAGAAATTGCTTCCGATAGCTTTGCTATACCATTTTTAATTAAGTCCTGGGCATTATTTAACCAGACATCGGTACCGTGGGAAAATCCACTAATACGTACTAGTTCCGAAAACGTTTTAGGTTTTGTATCTTCTAACATCTGGCGAACAAATTTTGTACCAAACTCAGGTATTCCAAAAGTTCCTACCGTAGTACCCAATTCTTCCGGACTAACACCTAAGGCTTTAGTTGAAGAAAATAAACTCATGGTTTTAGGATCATCTAAAGTAATCTTTCGTGCATCAACTCCCGTTAAATCTTCAAGCATTTTTATAACAGTAGGATCATCATGACCCAATATATCCAGCTTAACCAACCTACTACTAATAGAATGATAGTCAAAATGGGTAGTAATAGTTTCAGTATTTTGGTCATCAGCCGGTCTTTGTAAAGGAGTAAAATCATGGATATCTATACCTTTGGGTACAACCATTAAACCTCCAGGATGCTGACCAGTTGTTTTCTTTACACCACTGCAACCTTCCACTAGACGATTTATTTCTGCTGATCTTTTAAACTGTTGTCTTTCATCCAGATAATTTTTAACAAACCCAAAAGCGGTACGGGTTGCAATAGTAGAAATAGTTCCTGCTCGAAAAACATTATCTTTTCCGAAAAGCTCTTCGGTATATTTATGGGCTCGAGGTTGGTATTCTCCCGAAAAGTTCAAGTCAATATCTGGTACTTTATCACCTTTAAAACCTAAAAACACTTCAAATGGAATATCATGTCCATCTTTTATTAATAGCTGTTGACATTGGGGACAGGACTTGTCTGGCAAATCAGCACCAGAACCATATGATCCATCAGTAATAAATTCCGAATAATAACAGTTTGAACATCTATAATGGGGTGGCAATGGATTTACCTCAGTAATCCCAGTTAAAGTGGCTACAAAAGAAGAACCTACGGAACCCCGGGATCCTACCAAATATCCGTCATCATTAGATTTTTTTACCAATTTATGAGCTATTAGGTATAAAACTGCAAAGCCGTTATTAATTATCGACTCAAGCTCTTTTTTAATTCTTGAGTCTACCAATTCTGGTAACTGGGGCCCATACATTTTATGAGCAGTGCCATAAGTTAGATCGATAATTTCATCCTCAGCACCCGGAATTTCTGGAGGGTAAAATTCATCGGGAATCGGTTTTATATTTTCAACTTCATTGACCAACTTTTTCGGATTGACCACTACCACTTCTCGGGCCCCTTCTTCTCCCAAATAACTAAATTCAGTAAGCATTTCAGTAGTTGTTTTAAAATAAAGTGGTCCCTGCTGGTCTGCATCGCTAAATCCTTTGCCTGCCATCAAAATTTTCCGGAAAACCTCATCTTCCGGATTAGCAAAATGCACATCACCTGTAGCCACAACTGGTTTTCCTAATTCTAATCCAAGGTTGTATAAGTCTTTATTAAGTTGGATTAAGTCCTGTTCAGAATTTACTATTCCATTGCGAACTAAAAATTCATTATTACCAATAGGTTGGATCTCAATAAAATCATAAAAACTAGCAATTTTTAATAATTCTCTATTATCTTTTTGTTCCAAATAGTTTCTTATTAATTCACCTGCCTCACAGGCAGTCCCAATAATTAACCCGGCTCTTTTTTCATTAAGTAAACTTTTAGGAATCCTCGGAACTCGGTTAAAATAATACAAATGGGATTGGGAAACTAAATAATATAAATTTTTTAATCCTTCTTTATTTTTAACTAGAAGTATGCAGTGGTAATTTGGTATTTTCCCTGAATATTTTATACTATCATCAAAAATATAAGCTTCCATACCGTAAATGATTTTTAAATTATATTTATTCCCCGCCTCATAAGCTTCAGGAAAGGCCTGAACAACTCCATGATCTGTAATTGCGATAGCTTCGTGGCCCCAACCAGCCGCCATTTTCACCAGCTCTTTTACAGAACTTACTCCATCCATACTGCTCATCTTGGTATGCAAATGCAATTCCACCCGTTTTTCTGCTGCGTCATCCTGCCTTCCTATAAATGTTTCCAGATTAATATCATAAATCATTAAGGTAAGCTCTTGGGTAAATTTGTCTATCTGGACAGTGCCCCTTATTTTTAATTTTTTACTATCATTAATTTGGGGAGCTATTTCTTTAATTTCTTTTAAATCCCTAATCATCTTACAAGTAATAGAATCACTTAAATCAGTAATATTAAAGCTTAAAATACCTCGCCCGGTTTTTAATTCTTTAATATCTATAGAAAAGGGGTGTCCGGTAATAACTACATTTGGTTCTTCTTCAACTATCTCTTTAATAAGTTTAGCTTCTCCTTTAATCTTCTTGCCATATATTATTTCCCCCAGTTTTTTCTCTGGATTAGTTTCTTTTTTCTCTAATTGTTTAATTCTCTGAACAGGATTTGCTATTACCTTATTTTCTTCAAACATTTTAATCTCTATCGGTTTGATATTTGTATCATATTTAAAAACTACTTTTATTTGTTGATGTAAAATATTATTTAAGAAATTCTCTAAATATGAAATACAACCCTGCTTTGTTAGATAATTAACACCTAAAGGTGAACTTAAATAAATTTCAAACACATTATTACTTAGTTTCCAATAACTATTAGCCATCCAACCGCAGACACTGGGAAATTTTTGGGATAAAAAGCTTAAAATACTATCCCAATTATTTTTAAAAAAGGATGACAGGGAAATCCCTATCTGTACTTTAGGTTTTAATATAACTTTGTTTACTTCTGGTAAAAACTCTTTTAGATAAAAACTACTTTCTTCCAAAAGACTATAAGAAGGTATCCTTTCACAAAAAAAATAGATTTCCCAAGTATTTTTGACCTGGGAAACTTCTACCTTACATATTTCCAATTGGCTAAGAAAGTTTTTAATCTCCTGGGGTATTTTAGTTTCGTTTATTAATTCAGCTGGTAAAATATTATGTCCCATATGTACCTCCACCCTATTCAAACTTTACATTATGAACTCCTTTTAAATTTTCTAAGGTTGAAATAACCTTTTTCGTTTCAGAAGAAGCAGGAAGTTTAATTAGCATTTCTAGTTGAATAGTTTGGTCATCATGCTTTTCTCTTAATAATTCGATATTTTTTATATTTATATTAAAATCACCTAAAGTACTACATACCAAGCCAATTTGACCAGGTCTATCATCCATTTGTACATTTAAATACTGCAGTCTTTTTTTTCTGCTAACCAAATCTTCTAATTTAGACAAATAGACCAAAGAAATATAAACAATTATGGTAGTCGCAAAGGCTGCAATATAGGCTCCAGAACCCACAGCTAGACCAATCCCCGCTACTACCCAGAGAGTAGCAGCAGTGGTTAGACCCTTAACATGAGCTCCGGAACGTAAGATAGTTCCTGCACCTAAAAAACCTATACCACTAACTACCTGAGCAGCAATACGTGCCGGATCACTATTAGTCATCTCGGAATATTGCAAAAAAATGGAAATAGAAACAATCATTATTAAACAAGAACCTACGGAAACTAGGGTATGGGTTCTAAATCCCGCAGCTTTATTTAAAGCTTCTCTCTCTAGACCAATAATTCCACCTAAAAGAGCTGCTAAAATAAGCCTTAAGATTATTTCTACTTCCCCCATTAGATACCACCTCTTAACTATGGGTCACATTTTTAGCTATTTCCCAGTACATTTTCAAACGATAAGCAAAACCTTTAACCAAACCAAGTTTTTCCTCTTTCATAACATGAGTCAATTTTTTCAAAACAACCTCTTTTACCTTTAGTTTATTTTGAGCAGCGTATTTGGTTAATGCTACTTCTACTCCGAATCGTGTTACATGTAAATTATTTATATTAAAAAGATGCTCCCTTTTGACAATCCTCTGCCCAGAAAGAAATGGAGCCACTACCTGGGCCAAATCAGTACTTTTCCTACCACTGTCAAACACACCAACTACCATATCATAATCTTCTTTAATAGGCTCAAGTAAATTTTGAATATGTTCTACTTTTAAACCTATCAAATCTGCATCCAAAAAAAGTATATATTCACCTTGTGCTTTTTGAGCACCAATTAGCATTGCTCCACCTTTGCCAATATTCTCGGATAGTTCAATTAATTTTACAGGAAAGGTTCGTACAACATCAGATGTTTTATCAGTTGACCCATCACTTACTACTATAACTTCCTGTAACTCGGTTACTTGAGTAACAACCTCCAGTACCTGACTAATATATTTCTCTTCATTATATGCAGGAATAACTGCACTAACTCCCATAGGAAACCTCCAATTCAGGTATTTAGATATTCCAAGACTTTATTCACTACCTGCTCAATAGGTACATCAATAGACTCCTGCTCAGTCCTTAATTTATATTCTACTAAACCTTCTATTACTGTTTTTTTCCCAACTGTTAATCTAATAGGAAAGCCAATAAGGTCTGCATCTTTAAATTTTACCCCCGGTCTTTCATTCCTATCATCAAGAACTACTTCAATGCCCTTGTCAATTAATTGTTCATAGAGTTTTTGTGCATTTTTTATATGGTCTTCATCTTTTATAGAAATAGGAATAACCACTACATGATATGGTGCAATGGATTTAGGCCAAATAATGCCATTTGCATCGTAATTCTGTTCAACAGCGGCAGCCATCGTTCTGGTTACACCAATTCCATAGCATCCCATTAAAATTAAATTCTCTTTACCATTCTCGTCCAAAAATTTAGCATTAAGGGCCTCACTGTATTTGGTTCCTAATTTAAATACCTGGCCTACCTCTATGCCCCTGGCCATTTTCAGACTGCTTTTACATTTAGGACATTGTTCACCAACCTCAACAAAACGCAAGTCATAAAATCCTGTTACTTCAAAATCTCTATTTCCATTAACATTTACAAGATGATAATGGTCTTCGTTTGCTCCGGAAACAGCATTAACTAAATTCTTAATTTCCAAATCAGCATAAATAGGAACTTCTTTTAGACCTACAGGTCCAATAAAACCTGTTTTACAACCTGTAATATCTCTAACTTCATCTTCTGTTGCTAATTCCAAACTATAACATGGATGTACTTTTTGCAGTTTTATTTCATTTATATTTCTGTCACCACGAATTAAAACTACAATAACTTGCTCATCAGCTTTATAAAATAAGGTTTTAATACATTTTTGGGGATTAACATTCAAAAACTTTACTATTTCATCAATAGTCCTAACATTAGGAGTATGTACTTTTTCTAAAGGTTTAATATCTTCTTTTTCATTACCTATCTCTACCGGTTGGCAAGGAGCAATTTCTATATTAGCGGCATAATCACAATCATCACAATAGACAATGGATGCTTCTCCATTCTCCGCTAAAACCATAAATTCATGGGTTACATTACCACCAATTGCTCCCGAATCTGCTTCAACAGGCCTGAACTTTAAGCCACACCTGGTAAAAATGTTGGTATAAGCTTGGTACATTTTTTGATAACTAGTCTCAAGTCCCTCTTCATCTTTATCAAAGGAATATAAATCCTTCATTATAAATTCCCTACCACGCATTAATCCAAATCTGGGTCTTCTTTCATCACGGTATTTATTTTGAATTTGATAAAGTCTTAAAGGTAATTGTCGATAGGAATTAACTTCACCTCTTATCAAATCGGTAATTATTTCTTCATGGGTTGGACCTAAACAAAAATCCCGGTCATGGCGATCTTTAAGCCTGAACATTTCTTCACCATAAACATGCCAGCGACCAGTTTCTAACCATAGTTCCGCTGGTTGAATAATAGGTAGTAATACTTCTTGACCACCGGCCTTATCCATTTCATCCCTGATAATGTCTTCTATCTTTTTCAGTACCCGTTGAGCAAAAGGTAAATAAGTATATACACCTGCTGCACTTTTTCTAATATATCCTGCCCTTAAAAGCAGTTGATGACTAATAATTTCAGCTTCAGCAGGGGTAGAACGTAAAGTTGGAATAAAAGCTTTAGTCATTCTCATCAATATCACTTCTCCTTATTTTCTCAATTTCCTTAAGTAAAGCAGGAAGTAACTGGTCTTCATCAACTTTTGCAATAATTTTTCCTTTCTTAAAGATCAGACCTTGCCCTTTACCCCCGGCAATTCCAATGTCAGCCTCCCTGGCCTCACCGGGTCCGTTAACAACACAACCCATAATGGCTAATTTTAATGGTTGTTTTAAATCCAGAGTTGACTTGTCCACTTCATTAACTAATTTATCTATATCTATTTGACATCTTCCACAGGTTGGACAGGAGATAATTTCTACTCCTTGTTTTCTCATTCCCAACGTACTTAAGATCTGGAAAGCTACAGGTATCTCTTTAACGGGGTCACCTGTTAAAGAAACTCTAATGGTATCCCCAATCCCCTCAGCCAGTAAAGCACCTATTCCAATAGCAGATTTAATTATACCATGTTTTTCTATACCTGCTTCAGTTACACCTAAATGTAGTGGATAGGGTACTTTTTGGGCAATATTGCGATATGCTTCAATCATAAGTGGAACATATGAGGCTTTAAGAGAAATTTTAATCTTTTCAAAATTATATTTTTCAAGTAAACTTACATGGCGTAAGGCACTTTCTACTAATGCTTCCACGGTAACACCTTGATATTTTTCTAAAAGATCTTTTTCCAGGGAACCAGAATTAACCCCAATCCTGATTGGCACATCATAAAATAATGCTGCCTTAACAACCTCTTTAATCTTTAATTCATTTCCTATATTACCTGGGTTTATTCTCAGACCGTTAACACCATTTTCCAAAGATTTAATAGCCAGTCGATAGTCAAAATGAATATCTGCTACTACTGGAACTGGGCTTTGAGAACAAATATCTTTAAGGCTTAAGGCCGCTTTTTCGTCAGGTACGGCAACCCTTATTATTTCACAGCCATTTTCAGCTAGTTTATTTATTTGTTTAAGGGTGGTATTAATATCCCGGGTATCGGTATTAGTCATTGATTGAATACTAACAGGATAATTAGAACCAATACCTATATTCCCTAGCCTAAAATTAAC
Source organism: Clostridia bacterium (assembly GCA_030154225.1). Classification (GTDB taxonomy): domain Bacteria; phylum Bacillota; class Peptococcia; order Peptococcales; family BICA1-8; genus JASKKI01. The sequence goes on from JASKKI010000059.1 coordinate 7,860, forward strand.
AGTTTTTCTTCTTTTAATCATAAGGTATCACCCTATTATAAGTTAATAATTAATAGTTCATAACTATTACTTAAATAACCTTACAATATCCCGGTAGGTTACAAATAGCATTAATGTCATTAATAAGGCAAATCCTATTAAATGAACAAAATTCTCTTTTTTAGGGTCCACAGGTTTACCTCTTACTGCCTCAATACCTAAGAAGATCAATTTACTTCCGTCTAAAGCAGGAATAGGTAATAAATTTAGTAATCCTAGATTAATTGATATCAAGGCTGTTAAATTAATCAAATAAATTAAACCCACCTGGGCTGATTCACCAATTAATTGCACAATCCCTACAGGACCAGCTACCTCTCCCATCCCCATTTTACCACTGACCATTTGTCCAATAGCGGTTATGGTAAAGGCTATAATTTCTAGGGTTCGTCTAATAGCAAGACCTAAAGCATTTAAAGGATTAACCTTTTTCCACTGCCCACTGGGAGTAATACCAATTAATCCTACCTGGCTCTCCGGATCTAGCTGCGGAGTGATTTGCATTTTTATCTCTTTTCCATCCCTATTGATGATAAAAGAAAGAATTTTACCAGGCTGGTTGTGAATTATATTTACCATCTGGGACCATTCATTGACTTTTTGTCCATCGATAGCAACTATTTTATCCCCTGGCTGTAATCCCGCCTTTTGGGCAGGACTATCTGCCAGGACATCCCCTATTTCTGTAGTTTCACTAGCAGTATATATACCAACAAAGGTAAAAAATAAGGCAAACAAAAGTACGGCCAGAAAAAAATTCATTAATGGCCCTGCTACAATAACTCCTGCTCTCTGAATAACAGATTTATTATTAAATCTTTTAGGATCATCTAAAAAAAATTGTTCATCCTCTTCAATACCTGTTTCTCCTGACATCTTGACATATCCACCAATAGGTAAAAAACGAATAGAATAGAGTGTTTCACCTTTTTGGGTCGAGAAAGCTTTAGGACCCATTCCTATACTAAATTCTTCTACCCTAATCCCTACTAACTTGGCAACTATGAAATGACCAAATTCATGTACAAAAATCAATAATCCAAAAATAATTAGTGCAAAAATTGCGGTTTGCAAATTAATCACCTCAATGTCAAATACTCTCTACTTATTGTTCTTGCCCACATATCAATTTCCATTAATTCTTCAAAACTATAATTTTTTACCGGAAGATGCTTCTCCAATACCCATTCTATTAATAAAGGTATTTCTACAAAAGATATTTTATTTTGTAAAAACAATTCTACAGCAACCTCATTTGCAGCATTTAAAACTGTAGGCATTGTATTTCCCGTTCTTCCTACCTGGTAAGCTAATTTTAAACAAGGAAAACTATTAAAATCAGGAGAAAAAAATTCCAAACTACCTATATTTGTTAAATCTAATTTTGGAAAGGTATTTCCTCTACGATTAGGATATGTTAATGCATACTGGATAGGTACCTTCATATCAGGTAGTCCTAAATGGGCTAAAATTGAACCATCGATATATTGTACCATGGAATGTACTATACTCTGGGGATGTATAACAACTTCAATATTATCATAACTAACATTAAATAACCAATGAGCTTCAATTACTTCCAAACCTTTATTCATCAATGTTGCAGAATCAATAGTTATTTTTTTACCCATATTCCAATTGGGATGTTTAAGGGCTTTTTCAGGAGTAACCTCTAATAATTTTTCCCTAGTATAGTTTCTAAAAGGTCCCCCGGAAGCTGTTAAGATTATTTTATCAAGAGCCTGTTTATCAGGTTCCAGGCATTGAAAAATTGCTGAGTGTTCACTATCAACTGGTATAATTTTTGCCCCGGTTTTAGCTTGAACTTGCTGAACAAGATTTCCGGCAGCAACAATAGTTTCCTTATTAGCCAAAGCTACATCAATACCTAATTCCAATGCCTTTAAAGTTGGTTTAATACCTATAGCACCGGAAACCGCAGTGACAACCAGGTCAATTTCACACTCAGTTAAGGCCTGGATTATCCCCTCAATACCAAACAAAATCTTTATTGAGGAGTCGGTTAGTATATTTTTAACTTTATTATAACTTTCTTTTTGGGTCAAAATAATAAATTCAGGATTATATTTGAGTGCTTGTGTTAGTAATAATTCGCTGTTTTTGTGTCCTGATAAAATTTTAATTTGGAAATAATCTTTTAACTCATCTATTACCTGTAATGTTTGTGACCCTATAGAACCAGTACTACCCAAAAGTGCTATTTTTTTCTTCAACCTATTTTCTCCTTTTTTTGATTTTTAATTTGCAAGAATAACTTGACTATCAGTAACACCAAAGGACCGATAACAATACCTGCTACTCCCATTAATCTTAACCCCATAAAAATAGACATTAATGTCGCTAATGGGTGTAAACCTATACTATCCCCTAAAATCTTCGGTTCCACTAATTGTCTCACCGTAATTAAAATACCATATAAAAATAATAATGTAATGCCAAATTTATAATCACCAATTATTATATGCCAAAAAGACCAAGGAACAAAGATAATACCCGGTCCTAGGATAGGTATTAAATCTACTATGCCTACTAATACTCCAATAGTTATTGCATAATTTATGCCGATTAAATATAAACCAATCACTGCTTGGATGGCTGTCATTGATATAAGTAAAAACTGGGCTCTAACAAATCCAATTAAAGCCGAGCTCATGGCAGAAAATACTTTGTTTAGTGGTAGTAAGTTCCGAGCCGGAATTAGATTAATTAAATAATTAATTATGATTTCTTTATCCTTACTTATAAAAAAAAGTAGCTACAGCAGACACAATAATAATGGTAAAAACTAAAGGCAAAGTTGTTAAGAAATTAATAAGTAATTCCGTAGCTTTTCCTAAAAACAGTTTTAAATTATTTAATATCTGGGCGATATTTTCTTGGATAGATTGTTGAACCTCTGCTGGTAATGGATTACTAGAAATAAATGATCTGATCTCTTTAACAACCTGCAAGCCTTCGTCTAATAAATATTTATTTATACTGGGAATTATCCCCGATAACTGCATTAATTCAATAACCATCCGTGAACTGATTAATATTAAAAAAACAGAAAATAAGCCTAATACCAAAAATAAAGATAATAAAACAGCCAGACTTCTCGGCAACCTAATTCTTAGTTCTAAAAAATTAACTAGAGGATCAATAAATATGGCTACAATTAAAGCTAAAATGAAAGGGCTAAGAGCTCCTAAGACCGTGAGGGCCGAGAACTTAATAAAGGGAAATATATATTCAGTTAATAAATATATTCCCAATAACCCTACAACAATTGTAGAAAGAGTTATCAAGTTTTTTAAATCTTTTTTTAATTCATTATCCAAGTTTTCACCTCATTTTATCTAAAAAATAGAATTAGATAAAACAATACAGGTGCTGATATTATGGTACTATCAAATCTATCTAAAATTCCTCCGTGACCGGGAATTATTTTTCCAGAATCTTTAACATCAACAAACCTTTTAAACGAACTTTCAACTAAATCACCTATTTGCCCCATGATAGATATTGTTAAAGCGGAAATAATTAAAAATTGGCTGGAAAAAATATGGACAAAGGTATTGAATAAAAATGCAACAAATGTACTAAAAATTAATCCTCCAATTGATCCTTCCACGGTTTTTTTGGGGCTTACCAGTGGAGCCAATTTTTTCTTGCCAAAAAACCTACCAGCAAAATAAGCTCCTGTATCCGTTGACCAAATTATTGCAAATAGATATATAAGAATTAAGTTACCCATAAAAATATTTCTTAATAAAACTATATGGGTTAATGACCAACCGATATATATTAACATAAATATATTTATAGCAATATCCTCTAGTTTTAAATTGGGGTACTTAATTATAGTTAAAACTAAAATTATTAATAAACTTATCCCCATTCCAAAAGAGAACCAGTAGGACCAATTATTCAAAGAACCGTAGATAAATAACAATTCTCCAATAATAACTGGAACTAAAAGAACTTTTATGTTTTTCTTAGCAAGCATTACTTTAAATTCATAAGTACCAATAATTATTAATACCGATGTAGCAACTGCTAACCAGAGCCCCCCTTTATATATAATACCAAGCCAAAGGGGTATTCCTATTATTGCACTAATAATCCTTAACCACAGCATGTTTACACCACACTTAATTTAAATTTAGGCCACCAAACCTTCTTTCCCTATTTTGAAAATCGTAGATTGCTTTTATTAAATGGTGTGGCTTAAAATCAGGCCACAATACATTTGTTACCCAGAGTTCTGTATATGCTAACTGCCATAAAAGGAAATTACTAATTCTCATTTCACCCGAAGGCCTGATCATTAAATCAGGATCAGGTTGATTGGTAGTATATAAATACTGGGAGAAAAGATTTTCATTCACTTCATCAATTGTCAGAATACCTTTTTTTACATTTTCGGAAATCATTCTTACCGCTTGAATAATTTCGGCTCTTCCTCCATAATTAAGAGCTACATTTAAAACCAATCTATTATTGTTTTTAGTTTGTAAATAAGCATTTGTAATATATTCCAGCGTATAAACAGGCAAATCGTCTAATTTACCTATGGGATTAATTCGTACACCATTTTTATCTAATATTTCAAGTTCTTTTTGAATATATTCCACCATTAAATTCATTAATGTATTAACTTCTTCCCGAGGTCTTTTCCAATTTTCCGTAGAAAATGCATAAACAGTTAAATAAGGAATATTTATCTCTAAACAGAATTCTACAATATTTTTTAAAGATTCTACACCTGCCCGATGTCCCGCCACCCTTGGTAAGCCTCTTTTGGTAGCCCAGCGGCCGTTTCCATCCATAATAATAGCAATATGCTTAGGTAATGGTTTTTTTAAAATATCTTTCTTTTCTATATTAACCTTCCGCGAGAAAAAAGCCATACTAACCTCCAAATAAATTCCTAATTTCAGGTTTCTTACTTATTAAGAAAATTATGTCCTAAAGGTAATTACCTCATAACTGCCCGCTAAAATTCATGTAATAAACCCCCTAATTATATTACAAGGGGGTTTACTTCAAGCATCTATCAAGTCTTTATGATACGTAATAAGTAGTTCTATTTTTTGAGGTGCAACTTCTTTTATCCTAACTACCTTTGCTTTACCAGGAGGTTTATTTAAATATTTAATTTCTGTAATGCTATACCCAAAATTATTTAATTTAGTTTTTGCCTCCTCTAAATCCAGTGCTAAAATATTGTTAATATCCATAAATTTACTTTATATCTCCATTATTTCCTGTTCTTTATTATTTAATATTTTATCAACTTCTGCAATATATTTATCAGTTATTTTTTGCACGTCATCTTGTGCTTTTTTATTTTCATCTTCTGATATTTCTTTATTTTTCTCTAAAGATTTTAAAGCATCATTAGCATCTCTTCGAATATTTCTGATACCCACCTTAGCATCTTCTGCTTTCTTTTTAATAACTTTTACTAATTCTTTTCGGCGTTCTTGAGTTAATTGGGGAATTGCAATTCTAATTACTGTACCATCACTTGCAGGGTTTAAACCTAAATCTGACTTAAGGATTGCCTTTTCGATATTGGGAATAATACTTTTGTCCCAAGGTTGAATTAATAATAATCTAGCTTCAGGTGCAGTAACATTAGCCATTTGATTAATTGGTGTAGGTACACCATAATAATCAACCTGGACTTTGTCTAAGATAGCTGGATTTGCTCTGCCGGCACGTAAACTAGCAAATTCTTTTCGTAAAACTTCAATGGTTTTTTGCATTCTATCCTCGGAGTCCAATAAAATTTCATCAATCATTTTTTTCCCTCCCAACATAAGTTCCTATATTTTCACCTAAGATTACTTTTTTTATGTTACCAGCTTCATTAAGACTAAAAACTATTATTGGAATATTATTATCCATACAAAGGGACGTTGCTGTTGAATCCATAACACCTAACCCTTTATTTAAAACATCAATATAGCCAAGATCTGCAAATTTTTTAGCTTGAGGGTTAGTAACTGGATCAGCATCATAAACACCGTCTACTTTTTTAGCCATTAATATTACTTCTGCTTCAATTTCTGCAGCCCGTAAAGCAGCTGTAGTATCTGTAGAAAAATACGGATTACCTGTTCCAGCAGCAAAAATAACTACCCTACCTTTTTCCAAATGGCGAATTGCTCTCCTTCTTATATAGGGTTCAGCAACCTGCCTCATTTCAATAGCTGTTTGAACCCTTGTATCAACCTCTTGATTTTCTAATGCATCTTGTAAGGCCAAGGAATTTATTACAGTAGCTAACATACCCATATAATCAGCTGTAGCCCTATCCATCCCTTTGGCACTTCCAGCAACCCCTCGCCAAATATTGCCTCCACCTACAACAATAGCAACTTCTACACCAAGGTCAACAATTTCTGAAATTTGAGTAGCTATCGAATTTAAAATTTCTTGATTTATTCCATAACCTAATTCACCTGCAAGGGCTTCTCCGCTAAGTTTTATTATTACTCTTTTATATTTGGGCTGATGCATAACCACAAATTACCCCCAGTCTATAATCTTCTACATTTTGCCTCTAATTCCTTTTTTTTAGCTTATTTTCAAAAAAGAGAACACAATGTGTTCTCCCTTGTGGTTATTTTTTATTAACTTCAGCCATAACTTCAGCGGCAAAATCTTCTTTTTTCTTTTCAATACCTTCACCAAGTTCATACCGAACAAATCTGCGAACAGTAATATTCTCACCAATTTCAGCAATGGCTTCAGAAATAATTTGACTTACAGTTTTATCACTATCTTTAATATAAGGTTGCTCAAGTAAGCAAACTTCTTTATAATATTTTTCAATACGTCCTTCTACCATTTTATCAACAATATTCTCTGGTTTACCTTCATTTAAAGCCTGGGCTCTTAAAATCTCTTTTTCTTTTTGGATTACTTCTTCTGGAATTTCTTCTTTTTTAACATATTGCGGTTTGCTAGCGGCAATTTGCATGGCAATATTCTTTGCTAATTCCTGGAATCTATCTGTTTTTGCAACAAAGTCTGTTTCACAGTTTACTTCAACAAGTACCCCAATTTTTCCACCCATATGTATATATGAAGTAACTGCACCTTCTGCAGCAATTCTACCAGCTTTTTTGGCAGCAGCAGCCAACCCTTTTTCTCTTAGATATTCTATAGCTTTTTCCATATTTCCGTTAGTTTCCGTAAGTGCCTTTTTGCAATCCATCATTCCGGCACCAGTGGTCTCTCTTAGTTCTTTTACCATAGCAGCTGTAATTGTCAATTTTTATACCTCCTTTTTGTTGTTTATATATAGCATAACCAAAATTATGCAATTTCTTTCCTCATAAATAAAGGGGTAGCCATTATTGGGGTCCCTATTTCCCCATCTGGTTACCCCTTTTTAAAAATTTTATTCTTCACCTACTGAATCAGTATCACCTTGTTTAGCCTCTAAAACTGCATCGGCCATTACAGATGTTAGTAGTTTTACAGCTCTGATAGCATCATCATTACCTGGAATAACGTAATCAACTTCATCAGGGTCACAGTTAGTATCAACAATAGCAACAACAGGAATGCCTAGACGTTTTGCTTCAGCAACAGCAATACGTTCTTTTCTAGGATCGATAACAAACAATACACCAGGTAATTCCGGCATGTTTTTGATTCCACCCAAAAATCTTTCTAAACGTTCTTTTTCGCCTCGTAGTTTAATAACTTCTTTTTTTGGTAATACAGACATTGTACCGTCTTCTTCCATTCTTTCTAATTCAAAAAGACGGTCAATACGTTTTTTAATAGTCTGATAGTTAGTAAGCATTCCGCCTAACCATCTTTCATTAACATAGTACTCTCCACATCTTAAAGCTTCCTCTTTTACTGTTTCCTGAGCTTGTTTTTTTGTACCTACAAAAAGGATGGGCTTACCTTCCATTGCAACTTGTCTTATAAAATCATAAGCCTCAACAACTTTTTTAACAGTTTTTTGCAGGTCAATAATATAAATACCATTACGTTCCGCAAAGATGTAAGGGGCCATTTTTGGATTCCAACGTCTGGTTTGATGTCCAAAATGCACACCAGCCTCTAAAAGTTGTTTCATGGAGATAACAGCCATTTTGGGCACCTCCTTTCCCTCTGGTTTTTTTCCTCCGCCTTTTTCACTTCTAGCTCAGACCCTGGCTGGGCACCCTAAGCATAGATCCAAAGACGTGTGTAATCACACTAAAAATTATTTTAACACAGCAAATTACATTAAGCAATATTTTCTAAAACAAAAAGTTTATTGTTATATCTGGTCATATACTTTCTTACTGCTTCATACAGGGGGTTGATGTTATTTATTTTACAAAAAAAATTCGGCTATTTTTTATATAATTGTAA
>JASKKI010000060.1 GCA_030154225.1 Clostridia bacterium
TGTCAACAACTAATTTCTACCAGCTGTTTCGGAGATTTTTTTTGCCCCTGTTTAGAGGCACTTATTTAATATACTATAGTTTTTTCCCTTTGACAATAGGTATTTTATGCTACTACACTAATTGGAACTATTTTATTACTATTTTTTTATTTATTCTAAATTTTTATTCACTCTTTAACTATTTTTAAACATAAAAATTGGCTCCCCGAGCTGGACTCGAACCAGCAACCACTCGGTTAACAGCCGAGTGCTCTACCATTGAGCTATCGAGGAGCATTAGAAATATTTTTTATTAACCTTTCAAGAGATATTTTACATATTTTGTTTATTTTGTCAAGAGATTTTATCTTCCATAAAGACTTCCGTTTAATATACCATCTATTCCTTCTATTTCTACTACTGTGTTTGGCACACTACCAACTATTATTGTTTCTGCAATTGGTGTTTTTGTTGCAACAGTTATTTTTTCTGTAGCCATTGGAACTACAACTTTCACAGAAACATAAATATCCAGATATAAAATATGCCTTGTTTGGTTTATACCTGCTTCATGAAAATCTTGTTGTAATTTAACTGCAATTTCTCCAATTGGTAATATTTTTACTTTAATAGCAGGTCCATATGCAGCAAATAAGTAACTTCCAAGTGCTTGACCCAGTGGAATTTCAAAAACTTCTCCATTTAATGAATTTAAAGCATCCTTTATTTTTAAATTAGTCTCTGAAATTAACCTACTCATTTGAATACTATTAGCTTGAATTAAAGTTATTTTATTTTCCGTATCTTTATGTATCTCTACTAGATCTTGATATTCAATATTTTTTAGAATGTCTTCATAAATTGTTTTATTAATAGCTTCAGTAGCTATCAAATTTGCTTTTGATTCTGCTACAGCTTTTATTGTAGGTTTTAAATTCTTTTCGAATATATATAAGGGAAAAAAGGCCATAAATATAAATATTAACATAATTAATAGGGAGTTATTTATTTTTATTTTTTTTCCTATTCGGTTTCCTCCCATTTTTCTAAGCAAGGATTTCACCTCCTTACATGTATTGATAATATATGTAAGGATCTTGTAAAGGTGAACTTCATTTCCAAAGATTTTATTCAAAAGTTTTTATAAAGACATACTTTTAATTATTTATACGAATAGTTATTGATGAAACCTATATATTATTGTCCACAAATTTCAAGAAACAAACATAGAACTCTAATATCTTATAAAACTAATTCCATATATGTATGAATAAACACACATAATCAACCTTGATGTTTTACACCATTAATGAATGTGCTATAATATTGCAAGCGGGATAAAGGAGGTAAACCTGGTGACGAGAAAGAAAGAGAAAAAACAAAAAAAATTAAATATATATAGAGTCATTTTACTAGTTACTTTATTATTTGCATTTGTTATAGGTGGAGCCGGTATAGGATTTGTTGCAGGTGCTATCAAAAACATGCCTAATATAGAAAATGAATCTATTAACCGTTATGCCATCACATCAAATGTCTATGATAAAGATGGTAAGTTGATTGATAAATTACATGGAGAAGAAAACCGAGACCCTATAGAGTCCCTCGACGAAGTTTCTCCCCATGTAATTAATGCTTTACTGGCAATTGAAGACCAGCGTTTTTACCAGCACCATGGTGTTGATCTTTATCGTATCGCCGGTGCATTTGTAGCCAACTTGAAAAGTGGCCGGATCGTACAAGGAGGTAGTACCTTAACCCAACAATTAGTTGGTCTATCAATGCTAGATAGAAGCGAAAAATCTTTAAAAAGAAAAATACAAGAAGCAGTAATATCTTTAAAGGTCGAGAATGATTTTTCAAAAGATGAAATTTTAAAATATTATTTAAACAGAGTATATTTTGGACATGGTGCATATGGAATAGAAGCTGCCGCCCAAACTTATTTTGGCAAATCTGCTAAAGATTTGAATATTCAAGAAAGTGCCATGTTAGCAGGTATTATCCAAAATCCATATAAACATTCTCCTATATTGAATCCAGAAGCAGCAAGTAATCGAAGAGCAGTTGTTTTAAATGCCATGGTTGATTTCGGAAAATTATCTCAAGAAGAAGCTAATAAATTAAAAGCTACACCTATAAAATTGGCAGAAAAAACATTAAAGAAAAAGGATTATAAATACCAGTCATTTATTGATTATGTTGTTGAACAAGCTATTGATAAACTAAAACTAAAAGACGATGAAACTCGTAAATTGTATACAGAAGGTTATAATATTTATACAACTCTAGACCAAAAAATTCAGAGTAAAATGGAAGAAATTTATGCAAATCCCGAAAATTTTCCTACTGGAAAAAAAGATATGATAATTCAATCAGCTATGGTTGTCTTAGACCCCCATACCGGTGAAATTAAAGGATTAATTGGCGGTAGAAACCAGGAAGGAAAAAGAAATTTTAACCGAGCTACTCAAGCATTACGTCAACCAGGGTCAGCTTTTAAACCGATAGTAGTTTATGGACCGGCTCTAGAAAAAGGGTATTCTCCTGCAACGGTTTTAGATGACTATCCGGAAGCATATCAAACTTTTGAAGGAGTATGGGCTCCCAAAAACTATAATAATAGATACCGTGGTTTAATATCTATGAGAACAGGTATTCAATGGTCTATAAACGTAGTTGCTGTAAAAATGTTAAAACAAATTGGTGTCCCTGAAGGGTTTAGATTTGCGGAAAACTTAGGTATTACATCTTTAGTTCACAGTGGTAAACAAAACGACATGGGACTTTCTATAGCCTTAGGAGGTTTGACCAAAGGTGTAAGTCCTTTGGAACTTACCGGAGCATATGGTGCATTTGCAAATAAAGGAGTCTATGTTGAACCATTTGTTATTAAAAAAATAGCAGATAGAAATGGAAATATTATTTGGGAGCATAAAACTAAAAAACGAGTAGTAATGAGTGAGGAAACTGCATATTTAATGACTAGTATGTTGGAAACTGTCGTACAAGCTGGAACAGGAACTAAAGCCAAACTTGCCGACAGACCTGTCGCCGGGAAAACGGGAACAACTTCAGATAATAAAGATGCCTGGTTTATAGGTTATACTCCTGATTTAGTTGGTGCAGTGTGGTTAGGATATGATGACCCTCAAGAAATGAGTAACGTCATTGGTGGGGGTAATGACGCAGGTCCTATCTGGAAAAAAGTTATGGAAACTGCCCATGAAGATTTACCACCCAGTAAGTTTGAAAGACCCGCTAATATTGTTGAGGTAGCTGTAGATTATAAATCAGGGTTATTACCCAGTGAATTAACTCCTCAGGATTTTATTAAAACGGAATTATTTAATAAAAACTTTGTTCCAACAGAAGTTTCAAATATTTGGGTTAAAGCTCAAATTGATCCGGAGACAGGACAACTGTATACGCCTAACTGTCCATCTCCTCCTGTAACAGGTGTGTTCTTGAAACGTCCACAACCTTGGAGCTCTGAAGGTTTACCAGACAAATTTAAAAATGTTGTACCTGAAGATGCCCATTTAGAATTACCTGAATACTGTACTTTACACGGTTCTGCAACTGCTCCCATTAGGTTAAATGGCGAAGCAATTATGCACAATGATAGTAGTATTATTAAAGCAGCTAAATTAACATGGTACTGGCCACAAGCTAATGAAAATACAATCTATTATATCTACCGTTCACCCGAACCAGGCTTTATTCCTAATGCCAACAATCGCATTGCTGTAAATGAAGAAATAAGTACCAATAACTATATAGATAATACAATTAAACCTGGTGAAAAATATTATTATAGAGTTATCGCTGTCGATAAACTTAGTAATATCCAAAGTCCTGCTTCCAATCAGGTTATGATTCCAGGACAAAATCAAACTGACCGGGCTTTGAAACCACCTAAGCTTCATGCTCAGGCTAAAGCAGTTAATGGCCAATTGCAAATCGAGCTAAGCTGGTCCAAACCCCACCCCGATGGAGAATTTAATTATTATATATTTAGGTCTGAACAACCAGGGTTTGAACCAAGTGTAAATAATCAAATAGCCCAATATGAAATAATTAAATCACCAACTTATACTGATACCGATATTGAAGCCGGTAAAAACTATTATTATCGAGTAATCGGCCACGATGTCCAGCTTAACCGCCAGAGCCCATTGTCCAATGAGGTAAGAGTTACCATAAAAATACCAGACGGTAGCACTTCTGTTAACAACTAAAAAAATAAGCCCTGGCCTTTTGCCAGGGCTTATTTTTTTAGTTCCACTACTGTTACTCCCGTCCCCCCTTCTTCAAATCCACCAGAACGCATAGATTTAACATGGGGATGTTTTTTGAGCATTTCTCGTATTGAACTTCTTAAAACACCTGTTCCCTTCCCATGGATTAGATAAACCTGATTTAATCCACTTAAATAGGCATCATCTAAATATTTATCAACAAGGGGAATAGCTTCATCAACATTTAAGCCCCGGAAGTCCAACTCATTTTTAATTGTTTCGCTTTTCGAAGAAACAATTTTCCCAATACCACTTTTAGATATTTCATTTTTCTTTTCAACAAGCTGGACTTCATCCAGTCTTACATTAATTTTTAAAATACCCGTCTGAACCTGTAATTCTTCATTATTATTTGGTTCTGTTATTACCGTGGCAGTCTGGTTTAATTTAGGAATAAATACTTCTTGTCCTACCTTTAAATTTTTCGGTTTTTTACCTATTACTTTAGGTCCTTTTAACACTTTTGAAGTAAGTTTATCTTCTCTAATTTCCAACTCTTTCTTCAATTCTAGGGCTTTATGTTCAGCTTTTAAAATTTCTTCTTTTGCTAACTGGCGAATTTCTTTCAATATCCTTTCACTTTCTTTACGGGCATTTTTTATAATTTCCAGTGCTTCTTCTTCTGCCTTTCTAATCATATTGTCTCTGGACGCTCGAATTTTAATTTCTTCTTCTTCAATTTTCTTTAACTTTTCATTAGCTAATTTTAGTTTTTTTTCAAACTCCTGTTTAGTTAACTCACTGGTTAAACGGTTGGCTTCCAATGACTGGAGTAAATCAGCTACATTTTGTTCATCCGTGTTAATTAAACTACGAGCTTTTTCTACAATATCTTTATCTAATCCTAATCTGGCTGCTATTTCAAAAGCATTACTTCTACCAGGTACTCCTATAAGAAGGCGATAAGTAGGCCTAAGGGTTTTTATATCAAACTCAACACTTGCATTTTCAACTCTATTTTCATTAAAAGCATAAGTTTTTAATTCACTGTAATGTGTTGTAGCTATAATTTTAGCTCCTTGATCTTTAAGATGATTTAAGATTGCAATAGCTAAAGCAGCACCTTCTGACGGGTCTGTTCCTGCTCCTAATTCATCCAATAAAACTAAGGTGAATCTATCGGTTTCAGTTAATATTTTTACGATATTTGTCATATGTGAGGAAAAAGTACTTAAAGATTGTTCAATACTTTGTTCGTCACCGATATCAGCAAATACTTTATTAAAAATCCCTATAGAACTTCCTATTTCTGCAGGAATATGTAGGCCACTTTGGGACATCAAAACAAATAATCCTACTGTTTTTAGTGTTACTGTTTTGCCACCTGTATTAGGTCCAGTTATAACCAAAGCATCAAATTCATCTCCTAAAGCTATTGTTAGAGGTACAACTTCCTGGGCAGGAATTAAAGGGTGTCGTCCTTTGTTAATTATTATTTTCTGTTCTGCTAAAATATCAGGTTCTATCGCATTTAATTTTTCACTTAACCTAGCTTTAGCAAAAATAAAATCTATCTGGGCTAAAACCTCAATATTAATTTGTAATTGTTCAGTAAACTGACCTACCTTCTGGCTAAGTTCAGACAATATTCTTAATATTTCATTCCGTTCATCTGCATAGGCTTTCCGTAAATCATTATTTAATTCTACTACTACCATAGGTTCAATAAATAAGGTAGCACCACTTGCCGATTGATCATGAATTATACCTGGAACCTGGTTGCGATATTCTTGTTTAACTGGAACAACATAGCGGTCTTCTCTGATAGTTATGATAGCATCTTGTAAAAATTTTTGATTATGATCCGATTTTACAATACTCTCCAATTTCTCTCTAATCCTGTTTTGTAATGTAATAATCTTTTTCCGAATACTGGAAAGTGCAGAAGAGGCAGTATCCCTAACATTTGCTTCAGGAGAAATAATCCTGTCAATTTCATCTTCCAGTTCTTTGATAATTTCTAATTTACTGGCCCACCATTCCATTCTAGGTGAACTATATTGTTTCTTTTTATTGCCCAGAAAGTTTTTTAGTTTTCGACTCGCAACTAAAGTATCTAATATTTTTAGAAATTCTTCCGGCTCTAAAATTCCCCCAACTTCTACTTTGCGAATTTGATTGTGAATATCAACTATACCCCCCATAGGAATTTGGGGTTCATATCTCCTAATGATTACACCTTCAGAAGTTTCTTCTTGCCAGCGTTTTATTTGTTCAATATCTGCAATAGGTTCTAGTTTAGTGACAATTTCTTTTCCTAAACTAGAACTACATTCCTTAATTAAAATGGCTTTAATTTTATCATACTCTAATTTTTTTAATGTAAATTCATTCATTTCTGTCACCCTACCCAATGCTAGTTATTAGTGTCTAATTACTAGTGACTAGATTTTTATTTATGTTACAATATACTACTATAATACCCCTCTAAAATAATGGCCTGTAGTAAAACCACCCGGATCTAAATGTTCCAAAGCTTGCCATAAATGTTCATTATAATGATAATCCTCTCCATAGATAGACCAGTTATCTATAGCCTGGCGATATGTTCTAGTTACTATTTCTACCCACTTAGCATTTTCCTTACGCCCTTCAATGCGAATAACATTAATTCCTGTGTTAAGAATTTTATTTAAATCCCTAAATAAATTTAATGGTTTGGCATTATAGATTAGCATACGGCAGTTTTCATCCATTTCTACTGGAAAAACAAAATTCATTCGATCTTTTAAACCATAATCTTTTCCTCGACAGGCACCGTTACATAGCCTATCTTGGTTTTTATCTCCTAAAATACTACCTACAGCACAGTATTCACTAATCATTAGAGGAAAATTACCATGTACTATAACTTCCAGTGGTATATTACCAAGATAAGAAAACTCACTAATTTTCTCTAATGTGAGTTCCGGCGATAAAGTAGCCTGTACAATGGAGCTATCTAATAATTTTTGGATAGTAAAATCATTAAAAATATTTAAAGTATAGTCAGCATAGACATTTTTAAATTTAAGTTCATTTACTAGATGTAAAGTTCCTAAGTTACCTGCTAATATTCCATCTAAATCTATTTTTTTTATTTTATTAAGAAATTCCCTTAAATTTTCTAACCTTACTTCAGATATTATTCTAGGTAATCGTAAAATAGCTTTTACATTTCTTCTGTGACACAAATCGATACTTTCTTTTAATGTTTCTAAAGTAAATCCAGGTTTGTTTTTGAGACCTTCCAAATTCATATATACCTGATCAGCGCCTGAGTTAATTGCTTCTTTTACAGCATTAAAATTTCCTACAAGAATGGACAGTAAGGGTTTCTTAATACCTGTTTGCTTTGGTGGAATTTCTGAACTAAATTCGTTAAATGATTTTAAATATACTTGTCTATCAGGAATATCTTTTTCCAGTTCTTGTTTCCTAATATTTAATAGTCCATCTACCACTTGGTGCCTTAGTTTGTTTAGCTCACTAATAGGAACCATTAATTCATCATTTAGACTAACTTGCAGATCAACTAGTTTAAAAGGAGTATTACCTAAACGAGAAAATTGTTTCCATAAAATATCATTATTTAGAGGATGTTTTTGAGCTTTTTCAACTATATAGTCGCCTGTAATACTTAAGAGATATCCATCCCCATCTCTAGCAGAAATTCGTATTTTTTCTCCCTCTTCAATCACTACATTTAAATACAAATTTATTTTTCGCATTATTTTAGGAGACATATAACTTTCTCTAGCCCTATCTATAATTTTAATATCATGGGTTTTAAATACCCTATCACCTATTTGGGGTTTGCCTGATACTTTAATAGCTACTTCTTGATCGGGAACGGCATTTTTTATTTTTTTACCTTTATAAATGATTTCTTTTACTTCGCCAGCTATCCGGCCTCCTTTAGTGACCCAAACCTCATAACCATCACCAACACTAAGGGGTTCGACAAGTCTAACAGTAATAAAACCCTTTTCTATATTTATTATTCGTCCCAATAATAAACCTCTATTATTAGGTCTTTTATAGCTCATTAAATTTTTACCCTGGTTAATAAAATAATAACCGGTTGTAAAACCACGGTTAAAAATTTGTTCCAACTCTTTTTCCATTTTTTTTGAAACATTAAATCTAGTAGGATTTTCATAGTAACTATCTATTGCCTGCCGATAATTTCTAACTACAGTTGCAACATATTCCGGTCTTTTCATCCTTCCTTCAATTTTGAATGAAACAATTCCGGCATTAACTAATTCTGGAATGTGCTGAATCATCTTGAGATCCTTCGGACTCAATAAATGTTCTCCTACGTTATTGGGATCAATAATTAATTTGCCTTTGCTATCAACCAAGCTATATTTTAAACGACAGGGCTGAGCACAGCGTCCCCTATTACCACTACGCCCTCCAATCATACTACTCATCAGACACTGTCCAGAATATGCTACACATAAAGCTCCATGGACAAAAGTTTCCAATTCTAAAGAAGAATTATGCTTAATTAAATTAATATTTTCAAAAGATACTTCTCTAGCTAAAACTACTCTGGTAAAGCCCATTTTTTCAAGATATTTAACGCCTTGAGAATTATGTACAGCCATTTGAGTACTGGCATGAAGCTCCATTTGTGGCAAACAGTTTTTTATAATACTGGCTACACCTAAATCCTGAACAATAATAGCATCTATATGAACTTCTGCTAATTGATAGAGATACGGAATTAAATCTTTAATTTCATCATTGGTTAATAAAGTGTTAACAGCAACATAAATTTTAACACTTCGTTCATGGGCATAATCAACTGCCTTTTTTAACTCTTCTATTGTAAAATTATTAGCATATTGGCGGGCACTAAACATATTACCACCTAAATATACGGCATCTGCCCCGTTTTCTACAGCTGCAACTAAAGCTTCCATACTACCCGCTGGAGCCAATAATTCTATTCTTTTCATATAAATTCCTCCAGTAATTTTACCTTTTAATTCTTATAAGCCCAGAACAAGGAATAATATTAAGACCTTTTTCTTCTAATACATCTAATATTAGATTCATACCCAAAGAATCACTGGCCATATGCCCAGCAATAATTACATTGATATGATTTTTTTCCGCCTCTTTACGATGTTTCTCACTCATATGCATTCCAACAATGGTTCCGATTCCAGCATTGGCAAGTTTTTCATAGGCATTTTCCGAACCACTGGTTCCACCAGTCATATCTACAAAGATTTTCCCGGCTTTCCTTTTTTCAGACCCTGAAACTACTTTAGGCCCTGCTCCTATTAAAGCGGCTTCCTGATATTCTGGTATTTCCTTTAATAATTTAACAATATCTCCTACAGTTTCCGGCTGTTTTTCTTTAAAAAGTTTATCTAAATAAAATTGCACCTGATTATCAGCAGGTGTATGAGCACACATAAGTGGTATATCTAAAATCCTGGCTGCATCAACACCTCTATTATGGTTTAATGGTAAGAGTCCCCTTTGTACCTCACTGATCCGTGAGGCTAAAAGACCTTGAGCAACATTAATTGGAACACCTAAGCTATATAGAATTTCTTCCTGTAATTCCATAACTTCATATAATCCTGCCAAGGCTTTACCTTCCGGATGATGGCTAATGATTAAATTAATATCTATACCTTTTTCTTTTAATCTATCGGCAAGTAAAATCTCTGCAGTTTCTACATCAATACCTGCTAAAACGTTTATAACTTCCTGATTTTCATCTCCATATAAAATCCTGGTATCGGTATAAGGGTTAAATAGCTTATCTTGGTCAAAGTACTTTCTATCTTCTACTTTCAATTCTTTTTCTTCTTTTAATTTTTGTGCTAATATTTTTTCCAATTCCTGTCCCCGGGGGTCAGCATCTTTCCCCATTTTGACAATTAACTCATATACATCCTTTATTTTCATAAGTTTTCCTCCTTTAAATACTGGATAGGTAATTTATTAACTTATCATAACTCCAGGTATTGATTATATTTTCTTTTCCTTGCCATCCCCGTTTTGCTGTCTGTACACCGAAAATCATATCTTCCATACTTTGAATATGATGGGCATCAGTATTAATAGCTATCTTTACTCCTCGTGTTTTAGCAATTTGTAAGTGTATATCCCTTATATCTAGGCGGTCAGGTGATGCATTAACCTCTAAAACTTTGTTAGTTTGGGCAGCTGCATTAATTACCTCGTTAATATCAACTTTATAACCCGGCCTTTTACCGAGAATTCTTCCCGTAGGATGGGCTATAATTTTTACTAACGGGTGTTTTAAAGCTTTAATAATTCTCTTGGTCATATCTCCTTTAGACATTTCAAAATGACTATGAATAGAAGCAATTACTATATCTAATTTGTTTAAAATATCATCTGTAAAATCTAAAGTTCCATCTTCCAAAATATCAACTTCTATACCTTTCAGTATTCGTATCTGAGGATATTTTAATTGTAATTTATTGATTTCTTCAATTTGTCTCATTAAATCTTCAGGTCTTAAACCCCCTGCCATTTTAAGGGCTTGGGAATGATCAGTAATTGCTACATATTCATATCCTAATTTAATACCATTTAAAATAATTTCTTCGATAGTATTGGAACCATCACTCCAGCGACTATGGATATGTAAATCACCTTTAATTTCGTTTATATCAATAAGTTCGGGAAGAATTCCTTCTCTTGCGAACTCTGTTTCATAACCTGTCTCCCTAATTTCCGGTGGTATCCAGGGTAGATTCAAATTCTTATATACTTCTTCCTCTGTTTCAAATTTGGGTAAAGTATTTACTATCTTTGCCAGTGACGCAAGATGCTGACCAGAACCTGTTGTCAAAATACAATCAGTACCCCATTCCCGGCTGGAAGAAAAATGAAAAATTACCGGTATACCTAATTTAGAATTATAAATTGTTTTTTTATTTGAACTACTTACTTCATTATCTAATAAAAGTATTTTCTCCAAGCTATCTTTTAGTTCAATATAATTGGCCTTTAATAGAATATCAATGCTCTTTATTTTTTCAACTCCCCTTCTTAAATCTCCAACAAGTAAAACCTGGCTAATATGAGGCCAGGCTTTTAATTCAGTTATTAAAATATTACTAAAATCCAGCGCTATTCCTATAGGCAAATAATCAGGCTGGTTTTCAATAAGTTTTATGCCTCTTAAAATTGCCATCTCAGTTTTACTATTAAACCCTTTTAATTTGCGAATTTTTTTACTCCTGGCTAATTTAGTCAATTCAGAGATATCTTTAATTTTAAATTCCTTAAATATCCTCGTTAAGTCTTCCTGTTTAACTCCCGGTATAAATATAGTAGAGTCCATTTCAGGCCTCCAATAAATAATTCTTTAATTATATATATTTCTCAATTCATTTAATTTAACTCTCTTGGCCTTCTTCTAAAATTTGGAGTAATTTATCATAGTCTTCCTGTAATTTATATAACTCATCGGCAATATTTAATGCAGCCAGTACTGCAATTTGTTTAATGGAGAGATGGGGATTTCTCTGGCCAATAATATTCATTTTTTTATCAACATAATCAGCAACCTGCATTATATATTCTCCAGCAGCATTTCCTTTTATGATATAATTATCACCAAAAATTTCAACCTGGACCCTTTTTTTACTTGAGTTTTGTTGCAAGGTAACCCCCTCCTCAATGTCCTTCCATTATTTGTTCGTGAAAACAAACAAAACTCCTGCAATACTCTAAGATTTGTTTAAATATTAAAAAGAGCCGACTAAAATAAACAAAAAGCTGTTTAAAAAACAGTATAGCAAAATTAACATTTGCCAAACTATGTTTTTAAACAGCCCCTTAAATTTCTAAGCTCTTAAACTTGCCTTAAATTTGTCAGCAAGAGCTTTGTGGATTTTTTCATGTATATCATTAATTTCTTTATCGGTGAGAGTCCGATCTTCGGCCTGGAAGATTAGGGAGAAAGCTATACTTTTATACCCTTGTGGAATTTGGTTACCTTTATACAGATCAAATACCTCTATATCTACCAACAATTTTCCGCCTACTTCACTAATAACTTTCAACAAATCAGAAGCGGGAATTTCATCTTTAACTACTATCGCTAGATCCCTGTTTACCGCAGGATATTTGGGTAATTGTTTCAACATAAATGGACCATGACCCAGCTTTAATAAGACTTCAACATCTAATTCGGCTACATAATTTCTCTGCGGTAAGCCATAATTATCAGCCACCTGTGGATGTAGTTCACCTAAAATTCCCAGCAACTCATCTTCGACATATATATATGCTGTCCTCCCCGGGTGATAACTAGGATTATCCTTGCAAGGTTTAAATTCAATACTATTTAATTTTAATTGGATAAGTAAATCCTCGATAATTCCTTTCAAATAATAAAAATCTACAACCGTTCCTTTATTCTGCCAATGGGAAACTAATGTTCCTCTAACAGCAATTCCTAAGGTCCATTTTTCTTCGGGTAAAGTGGATTTTTCAGGAAAACCTTTTGGTAAATAAACTTTACCTAATTCAAATATACCTAAATTTTCATTACGCCTATAAATATTACGGCGTAATGTATCTAATAAACCTGGTAAAAGAGTAGTACGCATATATCCTTGCTCTTCAGATAAAGGATTTATAACAGAAATTGCATTACGTCGTTCATCTTCTTCCGAAAATAATAATTTGTCAAAGTTTGTTTTATTTATAAAGCTAAAATTGATAACTTCAGAAAGACCCCGGGCAGTCATAATATCCATAATTTTATCTCTTAATTTCTGTTCTAATGTTTTCTGGCCTTTACTTGTTGCACTAAAAGGCAATGTTGTAGGAATATTATTATAACCGTCAATTCTGGCAACTTCTTCGATAAGATCTTCCGGTATACTTACATCTGTTCGATATGGAGGTACTTCTACTGTAATTGCATTTTCCTTTTCTTCCCGAACAATAAAATTCAAGGATTTCAAAATTTCTTTAATTCTGTCATGTTTAATATTTGTGCCCAAAATATCATTCACTTTATTTAACTCAAGCTCAACTATTGTTCTTTTAATAGGATTAGGATAATTGTCAACTACACCTTTAAGAACACGCCCGCCAGCTAAATCCTGTAGCAACTGAGCTGCTCTATTAACGGCATCCACCACAGTTTCAATATTAATCCCTTTTTCAAAACGTATAGACGCTTCTGAACGTAGCCCTAAAGCAGTTGAAGTTCTTCTTACATTCACAGGGTTAAAATAAGCAGACTCAATAAGCACGGTTGTGGTTTTTTCTGTTACTTCGGAATTCAATCCTCCCATTACCCCAGCAATAGCCACCGCTTTCTCTGGATCAGTAATTAATAACATTTCATCTGTTAAATTTCTCTCATTCCCATCTAATGTGATAATTTTTTCGTTTTTATGGGCTTTACGGACAATAATTTTTCCCTCTCTTAAAAAATCATAATCAAAGGCATGTAGTGGTTGCCCCATCTCCATTAATACATAATTGGTAATATCGACTACATTATTTATTGGTCTCATCCCAGCACATCTTAATTTATGCTGCAACCATTGAGGAGAGGGTTTTATTTCAACTCCTTCTACTACTTTTGCTACATAACGGTGACAAAGGTCCGGATCTTTAATTTCAACTTGGGCTACTTTTTCTGTTGTTTTATCAATTTCCTTAAACCTAACATAAGGTAATTTTACTTCTTTACCTAAAATAGCCGCAACTTCACGGGCAATATTTATAACACTTAGACAGTCAGAACGGTTAGGGGTTAGATCAAATTCCAGTACACAATCATCCAATCCTAAATAATCAATAATACTAGTACCTAGAGTAGCACTATCGTCAAGAACTAAGATACCTTCCTTTTGTTCAGGGTTTAAACTGTCTTCATTAATTCCTAATTCCAGAGCAGAACAGATCATTCCCTGGGATTCAGTTCCTCTTAATTTAGCTTTTTTTATTTTGACATTTCCCGGCAAAACCGCTCCTACCAAAGCAAAAGGAACTTTCTGCCCAGCTCTAACATTAGGTGCACCACATACTACTTGAAAACGATTTTTGCCATCTGTAGTAACCTGACACAGGGATAATTTTTCTGCATTTGGATGTTTTACAGCCTCTAAAACTTCTCCAATAACAACATTCTCAATGCCCTTATTCAAATACTCTACATTTTCAACGGCAACCCCAGTATTTGTTAACTTCTCAGCTAATTCTTCAGGACTAATATCTATATCAACATACTCTTTTAGCCATTTAAAAGAAACTCTCATTATTCAGACACCTCCTTAAAACTGACGTAGGAAACGAATATCATTTTCAAAAAACAGTCTCATGTCATTAATGTTGTATTTTAACATAGCTATTCTTTCTACACCCATACCAAAAGCGAAACCCTTTACTTTTGTTGGATCATATCCACCATATTTTAAAACATTGGGATGAACCATGCCTGAACCTAGAATTTCTAACCAACCGGTATAAGAACATGCTTTACAACCATCACCCTTACAAATTCCACAAGAAACATCAACTTCTGCACTGGGTTCAGTAAATGGAAAATAACTTGGTCTAAAACGAATTTTACGATCAGGGCCAAACATCTGTTGGACAAAGGCTAATAAAACACCTTTTAAATCACTCATCCTTATCCCCATATCGATAACTAGACCTTCAATCTGATGAAACATAGGTGAATGGGTAGCATCATCATCTTTACGATAGACCTTTCCAGGACAAATAATTTTTACAGGTACTTCAGGAGTTAAACTTTCCATACTTCTTACTTGAACTGGTGAAGTATGGGTTCTTAATACAACATCGGAAGTTATATAAAAAGTATCCTGCATGTCCCGAGCGGGATGGTCTTTAGGCAAGTTAAGGGCTTCAAAATTATAATAATCAGTTTCAATCTCTGGCCCTTCAGCTATCTGAAAACCTAAACCCATAAAGATTTGCTTGGCCTCTTCAATAACCAGTGAAAGAGGATGTTTGGTTCCTTTAAGAAATTGTTTTCCGGGTAAAGTCACATCAATTGTTTCTAAGTTAAGCTTCTGTTCCTGTTCTATTTTTTTTATTTTTTTAACCTGTTCATCCAATACTTTATTTAATTCATCTCTAATTTCATTGGCCAGTTGGCCAATAATAGGTCTTTCCTCTGGTACCAACTGCCCCATTCCTCGTAAAACTTGAGTTAATTCACCTTTCTTACCTAAGTATTTTACTTTTAATTCATTAACTTCTTCTAAACTTTTCACCTTATTCAAGGCTTCTTTTACTTCTGATTTAATTTTTTCTAATTGGGTTCTCAATTCTTCAACCTCCTTTTTTGGTTAATAAAAAATAAAACTTCCATCCCTAGAAGGGACGGAAGTTATCCGCGGTACCACCCTTATTAATCCTATATTTTTATAGGATTCTCTCATCTTCTCAATAACGGTGAGTGCCGGTTAAGCCTAGACAACAAAGTTTAACATAAAAAGATAAATTAAAAACTAACCTATCAATGTTAAACATCCGTTTTTCAGCTTAACAGCTCCAGGGCGAAACCTGTTATCTATGTAGTAGTAAATTATTATTACAACAAAGTTTACAGTCTAAGACTTTGTCTCCCTGGGTAACAATAATTTACAACAGCTCCCCTTCATGGCAATTACTGTATTAATAATTTGCGATAAAGTAGGTAAACATCAATGGATCCTGTTGCTTCAAATAAACGCCATAAAAAATCACAACATAACATAAGCATTACCTACCTTCCTAATGCTATAGCGGAATTATACCATAGATTATACCTTTTTTACAACCTAAACCATTCTTTGCCTCACGATTTCATAAAGAATTATTGCGCCAGCAACTGCCACATTTAAAGATTCTGCCCTTGGATCAAGAGGAATTTTAACCTTAATGTC
>JASKKI010000126.1 GCA_030154225.1 Clostridia bacterium
TAAGATTTGATTATATCGTTAATGATCCTAAGGAAACCTTCTTGCGGGAATTATGCCAGCATCATATTAGCGGGCAGTTAAAAGTTGCTCCCGAACATGTTTCATCTAAAGTGTTGGAATTAATGGGGAAACCTAAAAGGAATGTTTATGATAAGTTTGTTGATAAATATAAGGGAATCAATAAAAGGCTAGGAAGAAAGCAGTATCTTGTACCTTATTTTATTTCTAGCCACCCTGGAAGCACACTTAAAGATGCAGTACTTCTTGCAGAATATATAAGAGATATGGGCTACAACCCCGAACAGGTACAAGATTTTATTCCAACCCCAGGAAGTCTTTCTACTACAATGTACTATACTGGTTTAGATCCCCGTCGCATGAAAAAAATATATATTCCCCGTTCAGCAAAGGAAAAAGCCATGCAGCGTGCTCTCTTACAATTTAGAGATCCCAAAAACTATAAATTAGTATATGAGGCTTTAATTAAGGTAGGTAGGCAAGATTTAATCGGTTATAGTCCCAGAGCCCTTATCAAACCTCCAAAGAGTAAAGAAAAGTCCAAAAAACGCTAATGGAAAACATACCCCCTAAGTGGATATGACCATCTGAAAAGTGTCTTTCTTTAATAATGGAGAAAATTTTTATTTGCAAATTACAATATTTATAGGATAATATTTCAGGATAGTTTTTAAGATAAACTGGTCGTTTATGGTCAGGTTTGTGAGTGGAGGTAAACAATTATAAATGCAACAATATTTAATTATTTTTCTGGCTATGGCTATTTATGTATCTCTAAATACGATAAGGGTAATTTTAGTAATTAGAGGTAAAAAAGGGATTGCTTCCATCATTGCTGCAACTGAAAATTTTATTTATATGTCTACCTTTGCCTTTGCTATTGGGGGAGGAGCTAGTAATAACATTATCGCTATTTTGATTGCTTCTACCGGATATGCTACAGGTGTTTTAACAGGTTCTATTGTTGAGAAAAAATTAAATATGGGTCATCTGATTGTCCAGGTTATAGCTGATGGGGAATTAAACTGTTTAGTTGAAGCTTTGAGAAA
Source organism: Clostridia bacterium (assembly GCA_030154225.1). Taxonomy (GTDB): domain Bacteria; phylum Bacillota; class Peptococcia; order Peptococcales; family BICA1-8; genus JASKKI01. Next base: position 1,068 of record JASKKI010000126.1, read on the forward strand.
AGATAACTATGCAATTACCAATTGGAAAGTAAGTGGAATGAAGGGTGATAAAGATATGTTATATATCCTGGTAAAGAAAAAACGTTATGCCGGTTTAGAAGCCAGGATAAAGGAATTAAAGCCCAATGCTTTTGTAGTTATGTATGAGCCTAAATATTTCTATGGAGGATATCAAAATTAATAAAGGGCTTGCAAGGGAATATATCTTTGCTAGCCCTTTGCTAATTATTTTTTTAAAAATTTATGTTATTATTTCTAATAATTTATAATATGATATTTTTTAATAATTTTATAAAGTTGAGGTGAAAGCCTTGAAAATTAAGTATATAGATAGGGAAACTAACTCCATAAAAGAAGAAAAAGTGGCGGGTGAAAAATATTTAAAATGGTTATATGGTAGTCCTGTAGGGATGGGGTTTTTAGAACTTTTTTTAAAAAAGAAAATATTTAGTTATTTTTATGGTAAACTTCAGGACAATCCATTAAGCAAAAAAAAGGTCCAAGCTTTTATTCAGGATTATGATATAGATATGACAGACTATAAAAAGAAAGTCGCGGAATTTACATCTTTTAATGATTTTTTTTACCGGGAATTAAAAGTTGGAGCAAGAAAAATAGATACAAATGCTAAGCGTTTAATTTCCCCGGCAGATGGAAGATTGCTAGCTTATGAAAATATAAATATTAAAGGTTTACTACAGGTAAAAGGTAGTACTTACTCTTTGGAGGAATTAATTGGCGATAAATACTTAGCTCAAAATTATGAACAGGGGTTTTGCCTGGTTATTAGACTTTGCCCTGTTGACTATCATCGGTTCCATTTTCCCAGTGAAGGTATTCCGGAAAAAGCTAAAGAAATAAATGGAGACTATTATTCTGTTAACCCCATAGCTCTTTATAAAAAAGCCCAAATCTATTGTAGAAATAAACGGCATTTAACGATTTTTCATTCTGTTAATTTTGATGATATATTGTTGATTGAAGTAGGTGCTACTTGTGTAGGTAGTATTGTCCAAACATTTACTCCCAATAAAGAGGTTTATAAAGGTGAGGAAAAAGGCTATTTTAAATTCGGTGGATCCACGGTTATTATGTTATTAAAACCAGGTGTTTTAAAATTAGACGAAGACCTTTTAGCCAATACAGCCAATGGTTTTGAAACAAAGGTTAAAGTGGGTATGGGAATAGCTACAAAAAAGTGAGAAATTAATTATTGATAGGAGATGTTGGTGAATGAAAAAACAAATAGCAGTTATTGGTTTAGGTAGATTTGGTAGTAGTGTTGCCCTTAGTTTAAGCCGTCTCGGTCATGAAGTTCTGGGGATAGATAGTGATGAATGCAAGGTTAATGAAATTGTCCATGAAATTACCCATGCCGTAGTTGCCGATGCTAAAGATGAGGAAACACTAAAAGCATTAGGAATTAGAAATTTCGATATTGCTATAGTAGGTATTGGTTTAGATATCCAGTCAAATATACTTGTCTCTTTAATGCTAAAAGAAATTGGAGTGAAAAAGGTAGTAACCAAGGCACAAAATCCATTACATGGCAAAGTTTTGGAAAAAATTGGTGTTGATCATATTGTTTATCCCGAACGGGATATGGGTATAAGGGTTGCCCATAACCTGGTTACGGCCAATTTTATGGATTTCATTGAATTATCCAATGAGCATAGTATTATTGAATTGAAGGCACCGGAAAAATTTATTGGTAAAACTCTGGGACAATTAAATCTAAGGGCTAAATATGGTGTAAGTGTCATGGCTATAAAAAAGGGAGAAAAGATTGTTGTAGCTCCTGGTGCCGATGCAGATATTGAAAAGGAGGATTTGTTAGTTATTATTGGCGATAATAAGATGTTAGCTAAATTAAATGATTAATTAAGGGGCTCATGAGAGCCCCTTAAATTAACTACCGAACAAAGAAAGTAGAGCACCAGCAGCAACAGCAGAACCGATAACACCGGCCACATTAGGTCCCATAGCATGCATTAATAAGAAATTGCACCGATTAATGGGTTAACTTTACCACCGGTCAGAACACACATTACTCTACCCAATAAAGTACCGGCAGCAGTACCAATGGAAAAGGCAATTAAACCCATAACAATAATTTTAATGGTAGCTGGTGTTAGGAATTTAGCAGCAGTGGCAGTAGCCCCTACTGTAGTTCCCAAGAAAATTGTGACAATGTTAATCAGTGCATTTTGAGCTGTATCATTTAAACGTTCAACAACACCCGATTCTCTAAAGAGGTTACCTAACATTAACATACCGATTAGAGGTGCGGCACTGGGTAATAACAAAACACAAACTACGGTAACCATGACGGGGAATACTATTTTTTCTACTCTGGATACGGGTCTTAACTGTTCCATTACAATTTGTCTTTGTTTTTTAGTAGTTAAAGCTTTCATTATTGGTGGTTGAATAATGGGTACTAGGGCCATATAAGAATAGGCCGCAACAGCTATTGGTCCCAATAAATGGGGTGCCAGTTTACTGGTTACATAAATGGCGGTAGGACCATCAGCACCACCGATAATACCGATGGAAGATGCTTCCTGGGGTGTAAAACCCAACGCCAGTGCTCCAATAAAGGTAGTAAAGATACCGAATTGAGCTGCAGCACCTAATAATAATGTTTTGGGGTTAGCTATTAAGGGACCAAAGTCCGTCATAGCACCTACACCCATAAAGATTAAGGGGGGATAGATGCCTAATTTTACACCTAAGTATAGATAATAAAGCAATCCACCGGGTTGTAAGAAATGATGGGGATCATTGGGATCCCAGATTGGTCCATCGGTTATTCCTGTTCCTGGGAAGTTGGTTAATAACATCCCAAAGGCTATTGGTAATAAGAGTAACGGCTCGTATTTTTTTTCAATGGCCAAATATAATAGGATGAAGGAGACCAACATCATAATTATTTGGCCGATACTGATGGTCATAAAACCTGTGCTTTTGACTAACTGCATGAGCGCGTTACCCAGGTTCATTTGAAAATTCATTGAGCTAGTTCAACCCCTCTCTGCATTTAAAATGTTACTAGTTACTGGTGATTAGTAATCAAAAGGTTAAGGACATATTAACCGATTACAAATAATACATCACCTGGGTTAACCGTTGTTCCTTCTTTGGCAGCAACTTGTTGAACAGTACCATCCACAGGAGCGGTAATTTCGTTTTCCATTTTCATTGCTTCTAAAATCATTACAACATCACCGTTTTTAACAGGTGTTCCTTCTCCTTTTAATACCCTTAGTACTTTACCGGGCATGGGAGCGGTCACTGTTTCTCCACCGGCTACAGCGGGAGCTGCTTTAGGAGCAGCCGGTGCCGGCGCCGGGGCAGCAGCTGGTGTTGGGGCAGCTGGGGGTGCACTAACAGGTGCCGGTCTAGCTGGAGCTTTTACTCCTCCTATTTCTTCTACTTCTACCTCATAAGATTTTCCATTAACAGTTATGTTAAACTTTCTCATTTTTTCTTTTCTCCTTCCTGACTGACTTTGATTAAACTTGTCTTAAATTCATGGCTTCAGTGCGGCCACTCTGAGCCCAGGTGGCTCCACTGGTTCCTATAACTCTGGTTATTGTTCTGATGACTACCTGTTGGCCACAGGCGGCGATAGCTGCTGCTATTACTGCTGCTATTTCATCTTCATCTTCTTTTTCAGTTACTTGGGCTGAGCTAACTTGAGCTTGAGCCGGGGTAACTTCTTTTTTAGGTTCGTCCTGCTTTTTTTGGGGCTTGGGTGCCAAAAAGTTAGATTGCAATTGGATCAAAAGCATTAAGATATATAAGGCTACGAAAACCGTACCCATACCAAGTAGGGTTACTTTTAAACCATAGAGCAACATAGTTTTATCCCTCCTTTATTAAGTGTGATAGTGCGATAGTGGGTAAATGTTTTAACCTATAAAGGTATATTACCGTGTTTCTTGGCCGGACGGGTTTCCCGTTTGGTAGCAAGCATTTCAAAGGCATTAATTAAAACCGGTCTGGTTACAGCTGGTTCAATAACCATATCAACA
>JASKKI010000061.1 GCA_030154225.1 Clostridia bacterium
AATAAAAAATACTTATATTTAAGGTTCGCATTCTAGTAAAAATTATTCTAAAAACTAAAGGTGCTGTTTAATCCATTTGAAAAATAACTCTATTTGCCAGCGATAACGATAAGCATTAGAAATAAATACAGTTTTAATTTTATTTATCACCAGGTTTTGATAAAATTATTGAAGAATATTCGTAATTTGATTTCCCAAGTAGTTCCATTGAAACTGAAGTATTAATGGGATAAAAAAAATAGTAGTAACCGAAATATATTTTGAATAAGCAAGAGGTGGCACATGATTTTAATGATTGATAATTATGATTCCTTTACCTATAACCTGGTTCAATATTTAGAGTGTTTAAAAGAAGATGTTTTAGTATATCGCAATGATAAGATATCCCTAAAAGACATTGAAGAATTGAATCCCGAAGTTATTGTCCTATCGCCCGGACCCTGTACCCCTAATGAAGCAGGAATTAGTAAAAATGTAGTTGAATATTTTAAAGGCAAGATACCTATACTTGGTATATGCTTGGGGCATCAAACAATTGGACAAGTCTTAGGGGCCAAGATTAGTAGAGCCTTAGAGCCTGTACATGGTAAGGTACATGCTATTACCCATTATAATAGGGGTGTATTTAAGGGTTTGAAAAATCCCTTAAATGTTACTAGATACCATTCGCTGGTAATAGATAAAAGCAGTCTGCCGAACTGCTTGGAGATAACAGCGGAGACCTCTCAAGGAGAGATTATGGGAATAAGGCATAAGGAATTTCTATTGGAGGGAGTACAGTTTCACCCAGAGGCTATTTTAACTGAAATGGGTTTAGAGCTTCTAGATAATTTTTTGAAAAGAGCAAAAAATATTAAACCAGTAGGTGTAGGATGTTAATACAAGAAATAAAAACTTCACTCAATAGCTTTGAAATATACTGCCTTTTTAAGACAGAACCCTACAGCTTCTTTTTAGATAGCGGCATGGATCATAAAGGCTTGGGGAAATACTCTTTTATCGGTGCTAATCCTTTTTTGGTTTTTAAGAGCAAGGATGATTTAATTCAAATTGAGGAAAATGGAATTATCTCAAAATTTAGAGGTAACCCCTTTGCCAAATTGAAGAACTTATTGGCCAATTATCAGAGGGATTACCGTTCATACCTGCCCTTTTTAGGGGGAGCTGTTGGATATTTAGCTTATGACCTATGTCATCATATTGAAGCTTTGCCAAGAACTGCCGTCAATGATATGGGTATTCCCGATTGTTACTTTGGTTTTTATGACGGGGTAATTATAATTGATCACGTTCACAATAAAGTTTTTGCTGCAGCATTAGGCATAACAGGTACTGCGAAAGAAAAGATAGATAATATTATTACTAAAGTAGCTGAAGGAGAGAAGCAGGGCACAGCTATCTCTCCAAGGCGAAAAAACGCCCCGGCAGTATTTACCGCCAATTTTACTAAAGAAGAATATCTAAAAGCAGTCAATAAAATTAAGGAATATATCAAGGACGGGGATATTTATCAAGCTAATCTTACCCAGCGTTTTGAATGTCAGCTAGAGGAAACTCCTTTAGAACTCTATGCAAAATTAAGACAAATTAATCCAGCCCCTTTTGCCAGTTTTATAGATTTCGGTGAGGGACATATTGTTAGCAGCTCTCCGGAAAGGTTTATTAGAATAACTGATAAAATCGTTGAAACCAGACCCATTAAAGGAACAAGGCCTAGAGGCAAAACTTTTGAAGAGGACCAAAAAAATCGAGATGAGTTACTAGCTAGTGAAAAGGATAAAGCTGAGTTATTAATGATTGTTGATTTAGAACGGAATGATTTAGGCAAGATTTGTAAGACTGGAACGGTAAAGGTTCCCCAGCTTTTCCATCTCGAAAAATACCCCACTGTCTATCATCTGGTTTCTACCGTAGTTGGTGAACTGCGGGATGAGTGTGATGTGGTAGATTGTATTCTAGCTTCCTTCCCCGGCGGGTCAATTACAGGGGCCCCTAAAATCCGGGCAATGGAAATAATTGATGAGCTAGAACCAACCCAAAGAAATATTTATACTGGCTCAATTGGCTATATTGGTTTTAATGGTGATGCTGATTTAAACATAGCAATAAGAACCATTGTCTGTAAAGATCAGAAAGCCTATTTTCAAACAGGTGGTGGTATTGTCTGGGATTCCGATGCTGAAGAGGAGTACCAGGAAACCCTGCATAAAGCAAAGGCTCTAATGAAAGCTTTAAATAGTTAATTATTATAGCGTTTTAGAGAAGGTGAAAATTATGTATATCCATTTCAACGGTAAGATTTTAAAGAGTACTAATCCTAATATTTTACCAGTCAGTGAGGGTTTTTTGTATGGTTATGGTCTATTTGAAACAATTAAACTCTACCAGGGGAAAATTTTCTTCTTTGCTGAACATTTTGCAAGAATGGAGGCCGGCTGTAAAACATTAGGTTTACAGCTTGATAAGAGGCCTGATGAAATACTTAATTACTGCTATGAATTAGCCCAGGCTAATAAGCTTACAAACGGCGGGATAAGAATTACCATTACTAAAAATAATCAGGAAACTTCTCTAGCTATAACTACCAGAGCTAATATTTATAGCGAGGAAGTATATCAAAAAGGCTTTAACATCTTATTTGCCAGAGCAAAGAGAAACCCAGAAGCATTACTCGTCGGAGTAAAGACAAATAATTATCTGGAAAACTTACTAACACTCAATCAAGCTAAACAAATGGGTTATGATGAGGCAGTTTTTTTAAATGTTTATCATAAGGTTAGTGAAGGGACAATCTCCAATATATTTTTTGTGAAAAACAATAAAATTTTTACTCCTGCTCGAGAATGTGGTCTTTTACCTGGTATAATAAGGGACAAGGTTTTGGATATTGCCGCCAAACTTAGGCTGCCTCTAAAAATAGGGCAATTTACTAAAGAAGATTTATTGAATGCAGATGAAATATTTCTCACAAATTCCTTGTTAGATATTATGCCAGTTGCCAGGATAGAAGCAAAGGATTTGGATATTCAAGGTAATCATGTAACCCAAAAGCTACAAATGGAACTGCAAAAGCTGTATCAATAGTAACCAGTGACTAGAAGGTCTTCGGTGTTAGATATTGGTCTTCAACGGCTACTAGGTATTACCAACATTACCGGCAGACCTTATTCACAGTTTATTTAGAAGCACATCAGCTTCTGCTCCATCCTCTGGGAAAGTCGCTTTTGTACATGTAGAATTCTGGCAACCCTGCTTTTGAAGCAATTTACATATTTTCTCGGCCACTACCTCTCTACCTTGTAAATCAGTAAATGGTAGAATTAGCATTAAATTTCTTGTTTCGGTTATAAAAACAGTATCGACTTCTCTTAATTGTTCCGTTACATTTTTTTGCAATTCTTGTAGCTTAACTAAATTAGCAAAGCTTTGTAACTCCTCATGAATTTTAATTTCCACTAATGAAACTGGGTATTTACCTCTTTTTGCCCGTTTGATTTCACCTTTTAAATAGTCCTCAAGGGAAAGTTCTGATGAATTGTCCCTTGTTTGTTTTAAATTTAATGGGCCGAGAACACGCTCTATTCGGTCTAGTAACTCTCCTATCGAAAAAGGTTTACGAATGTAATTAACAGCACCCGCCTTCAAAGCCCTTTGTACAGTTCGACGATCAGCACGACCCGTAAGCATGATTACTGGTATGTAAGGCCACTCCCGATTTTCGTTTATCTTTTCTAAGGCGGTAAGTCCGTCCATCCCCGGTAGGGTAATATCTAATAAAATCAAGTCTATCTTTTGATACCGTTTCGGAAATAAAAAAATATCTTCGGCATTATTAAGTTCCAATAATTCTACATCAAAATGCCTTAAAGCCCGTTTAACTTCTAGACGAACAATATTTGAATCCTCAACAATAAGAACCTTCTTTAACCCGGTCATTTACCCATTTACCCCCTTAGAGAAAACAACCAAATTATAGTATAATTCAACATCATATAGTAATTTCCTCCTGATTTTCCTTTTTTTCTATTGGCAGGAGAGTTCATTAAGAACTATAGAACAAAGCTGTCATGAATGCCACAGAGACTATTTGCTTCACATTTCATACATACCATTTTAAGTTAGGTAAAAAAGATCATGAGGACTTTTGGATAAAACTAGGTAAAGGTTTGTACTAATTCGGTATTTTGCAATTAGGAATGAAAGAAGAAGCCAGGGAGCAATCCCTGGCTTTAATATAACTTATGCACTTATGCAAGCCCGATCCCATACCACTCTCCTGTATTAACTACATGACGTTTCATGCCTAGCTCATCAGGACTAAATCCTAGAGCCAACCCTATAATTTGTGGTAAATGAAGAACAGGAATAGTAATGTCTTCTTTAAATTTTTTCTGACTTTCAGGTTGATACATATCTAACTGCATTTGACATAAGGGACAAGGAGTAACTAGACAGTTAGCTCCAGCTTCTTTAGCTGATTTACAAACTGAACCTGAAATTTTTAGAACTTCATCTTCGGCAGGGAATACTGCATGAAAACCACAACAATCTAGTTTTCTATCAAATTCAACACTATCAGCTCCCAGAGCCTCAGCTAAAATTTCCAGAGATTTTGGATTCAAATGATTTTCAAAACCCATTATTTCAGGAGGACGTACAATGTGACAACCATAGAAATTGGCTAGTTTTAAACCTTTCAAAGGGTTCTTTACCTTTTTCTTTAGATTTTCCAAACCATAATCCTTGATTAATACCCATAAAAGGTGGGTAACTTCAGAATTACCGGTATATTCTAAACCAGTTTCTTTTATAATACTATTAACTTGACCTTTTAATTCTTCAGCATTATCTAACTGCTGCTTTGCTTTTCTCAACATAAGGGTACAAGTATTACATACAGTTAATAATGGGATACCTTCTTTTTCAGCTAAAGCAATGTTGCGGGCATTTACTGCTAAAGCAGTTAAAGTATCAACATCCTGAGCATGTGTTGCCCCACAACAAGTCCAGCCATCCAATTCCATTAATTCTATCCCTAAAGCTTTTGCTACTTTAAGGGTAGCCAACTTTGCTTCTAAGGCTGCAGCTTCCAAAGTACAACCGGGGAAAAATCCGTATTTCACTTATTTAGCCTCCTTCCCGGCCAGTTTGAATACCCTTCTTACCCCATCAATACTTTTAATGGGTTTTTGAATATGCAAAGGATTAATTTTTCCTTTTCTTAAAAGCCTCAATGCAAAAGGAATACGACCAATAGTGTTTAATAATCCTTCGGTTCTTATAGGAAGAGTCATTTCATTTAAGCGACCTGTGTTGTGAATATCATTGAAAAAAGCATAGGCATGGCGAGCACCTTTATTTTCTTTATAACCCATTTGCATACTTTCTTGGCGGAGAAAACTTATATGCTCACCGGGTTTTACTCCTTTAGGACATTTGGTAACACACTGCATACAACGAACACATTTCCATAATCCACCTTTTTTTAAAGTAGGTAGTAAATGTCCGCCCTTGTCTTTATCTCGAGAATCAGCTGTATAACGGTATGATTTGGTAAAGATAAAAGGTTCATAAAAACCTTTTTCATTAGTAGTATGTTGTGTACATTCAGAAACACAACATCCACAAAGTATACAATCTGTAGGATTAGAAATTTTATTAAATTCCTTTTCTGATTGACAAAAACCTTTATCATCGGCTTTACTCTCATCGGCAATTAACCAAGGCTTTACTTCTTTCATCCTTTCAAATTTAGGTTCCCAATCTACTACCAGGTCCCTGATCACTTTATAATTAGCCAATGGTTCTAGAGTTAATTTTGTAGTACCATATATCTCTAACATTTCATCTAAAGATGTTTTACAGGCTAACACTGCATTACCATTTACCCTTACCCCACAACTACCACAAATAGCTGAGCGACAGGCAGATGTAAAGTTTAAGGTTGGATCTATTTCTTCTTTTATTTTAATCAAAGCCCAAAGAACTGTTTTCTTTTTCTCATACTTAAATGTATATTCTTGGTACCATTCTTTTGTCCCGTCAAACCTTTTTATACGAAAAATGATTGTATCCATTAGTATCTCCTTTCCTCAGGTTGATACTTAGTTATTCTTACAGGGAGGTAGTCCAATTTATATTCATTATCCTGTTTAGTAATCATAGTATGTTTGAGAAAGTTTTTATCATCCCTTTGGGTATAATCAGCTCTGGAGTGGGAACCTCTACTTTCTTTTCTGGCTATAGCTCCCATAGCAACAGCTTTAGCCAATTTTAAAAGGTTTCCAATCTCAATATAATTAATAAATGCTGTATTATAGATTTTACTTGCATCTCCTATTTTACAATCTTCATATTGTTCTATTAAATGGTTAATCATTTCTAGACCTTTAATCATTTCATCTTCTTTTCTGAAAATACCTAAATTGTACCACATAGTTTCTGCCATTTTATCTCTGATTGCAATCACACTTTGACCTTCAGTTTTATTTCTCATAGCATCAAATTTATCGATCCACTTAGCAGCTGCTTTTTCTAGCCTTTCTTTCGAACCAAAACCACGGTCTTTAGCTTTCTCTCTAACACCTAGCCCTGCAAATTTACCAAAAACAATAATATCAGCTAAGGAGTTTCCACCTAGGCGGTTTCCACCATGGATAGAAACACAAGCAGCCTCACCAGCAGCGTGAATACCTTCTATTGGTGTACTGCAGGTTGCAAAATCACTTATATGAACTCCCCCCATCATATAATGACAACTTGGACGAATAGGAATAGGATCAGTTATAGGGTCTAAACTCTCGAATTCTATTGCTAATTGACGGATTTGTGGTAATCTTTCCATTATTTTCTTTTCACCTAAGTGTCTTAAATCTAATTGAACATATGAATTTATACCTTGACCAAAACCCCGACCCTCTTTTATTTCAGTTTCAATAGATCTTGAAACTAAATCTCTAGGACCTAATTCCATTTTTTCTGGTGCATAACGGCTCATAAACCTCTCGCCATCTTTATTTAGTAAATAGCCACCTTCACCCCGACAGGCCTCTGACATTAAAACACCTGTACTGGCTAAACCTGTTGGATGAAACTGAACAAATTCAGGATCTTTTAGAGGTATACCTACATCAAAACAACAAGCAGTACCATCACCGGTCATATTAAAGGCATTAGTTGTTCTATTCCAATAAATTCTTCCAAAACCACCGGTAGCTATCACTACTGATTTAGCCTGAATGGCATGAATTTCACCAGAACGAATATCCATAGCTATTAAGCCTTGGAATTGATTATCTTCAACTACCAATTCTAAAAGAAACCACTCATTTAAGAAGTCAACACCATTTTTTAAACACTGTTCATAAAGGGTATGCAAAATTACATGACCCGTTTTGTCAGCAGAATAACAGGTTCTAGGAGAGGATGCACCTCCAAAAGGCCGTTGGGCAATTCTTCCTTGTTCATTTCTAGAAAAGGGTACTCCAAGTTTATCTAGCTCAATTATTGCTTCCGGAGCATTACTTGCAAAAAATTCTATTGCATCCTGATCTCCTAAAAAGTCGCTACCTTTTACGGTGTCCCTAAAATGCAACTCCGTTGAATCATTACTATTTCCAAAACCCAGGGCTGCATTTATTCCCCCTTGAGCTGCTCCAGTATGAGATCTTGTCGGAAAAGTTTTACTTAGTACTACTACTTTCAAATTGGGGTCTCTGCTGGCTTCTAGAGCCGCCCGCATTCCTGCCCCTCCACCGCCAACGATTACAACATCATACTTTAACATACCTCACCCTCACTTGTGTATTATATTTTAACCCTTCTGCAGGTCTAAGCATTTTTTAATCACCCATGTTTTAACTAACCTGGATTAACTATATAGTTGACTCCTTTAGCTTTTAGATTATAATTTTTATTAAAATGGCTTATAAATTAAACTTATCATATTTGTTATATGTTTCACAATATATGTTTGTTATGGTATTATAGCCAAAAACTATTATAAGGGAGATTGTATATATGGAACTTAGGCAGTTAGAATACTTTATAGCAGTAAGTAAATATCAAAACTTTACTCGGGCTGCAGAATCTTTACATGTAGCTCAGCCTTCCATTACAACCTCCATCAAAAAATTAGAAGATGAATTGGGAATTAAACTTTTTGAACGGAATAAAAAAAGCATCCAGCTTACAGATGAAGGAAAAATATTTTATAAACGGATAAAAAAAATCCTTCAGGATTTAGATGAGGCAGTTTTTGAAATTAGGGATTTATCTAACTTAAATAAAGGTTCTATAAAATTAGGGCTCCCTCCCATGATTGGTGCCTACCTTTTTCCTAATATCTTCACTCACTTTAAAGAAGCATACCCCCAATTAGACCTTCAAGTATCCGAAGAAGGCTCAATAGCAACCCATATATTAATTGAAAAAGGTGAACTAGATTTAGGAATTATAATTATCCCCAAAGATACTAAAGATCTTAATATATTACCCATTACCGAAGAAAAAATTATGTTATGTCTAGCTCCCAAACACAAACTTAGTAATGAAAAAGTTGTTAGTTTCAATCAGCTAAAAGATGAGAAATTTATTTTGTTAAAAAAGGACTCCTATCACCGCCAAGCTATTATTAACCAGTGTGAAAAATATGGGTATTCCCCTCAAGTTATTTTTTCTTCTTCTCGAATTGAAACTATTAAAGCTTTAGTTGCCAGTGGTGCAGGAATATCCTTTTTAATGAATATGGTTACACAAAATAGTAAAAACTTTGTTAGTATTCCTCTAAAAGAGGAAATAAAAATAACTATTGGTTTAGCTTGGAAAAGGGATAAATACCTTTCTAAAGCCTCACAAGCCTTTATTAACTATATAAAGGATTATATTGTTTCACCAAATTTTACTAATATAAAAGTATAAGTAAGTTGTGATATATTTTCACCTGCTTTATTTGCAGAATTATAAACAAAATAAAACTATTCCCTTGTAAAAAGTTGGGTTATCTTTTTATTTTCTATTATTTCTTCAATTTTATTTATACCTAATTGTTTTAATATCTTCATTACGTTTAAATTATCAAAAGGAGTCATAATAAGAGAATCTTCTCCAAACTCATTTACTAAGGTAGTAGCTTTTTCTACTTCTATATTTGTTCTTGGACCACCTACGCAACCACCATCACAACCCATTCCTTCTATGAAATTGGCATTAATATCTTCGCCTTTTGATAATTTTTCTAAAATATCTCTACAGTCCTTTACCCCATCAACCTTTTTCGACTTTAATTTTATAAGTCTGCGTGGCTCTATTCTATTTACAACTGTTTTTACTGAAAAGCTCACTCCACCGGTTCTAGCATATACTCTACCACCGAATGATGCTTGATCCTTATTTTCTGGGGGAAGTTCTTCTAATTTTATTTCAAGTACTTCAAAAATCTCCTTAAGTTCAGGAAATGATATCACGAAATCAATAGCTCCCTTTAAATCAGGCTCTTTGACCTCAGATTTTTTGGCTATACAGGGACTTATAAATACAACTTTAGCATCTTTATATAGCTTTTTTAAAATTCTACCAGAAGCAATCATTGGTGAGATTGATGGAGACATGTGTTCAAATATTTTAGGGTAATTTTTTTTAGTTAAATTAAACCAAACAGGACAACAGCAGCTAGTCAAGAAAAAATCTTCCTCTGTTTTCACTAAATTATTGAATTCGAAAGCTTCTTTTATTGTTATAATATCAGCGAATAGTGCCACTTCGATCATATCTTTAAAACCCAGGATTTTAAAAGCTGTTCTTAATTGTCCCATAGAGACTTTATTCCCAAATTGCCCTACAATAGCCGGAGCAACTGTTGCATATACATCGGTATCCTTATCCTGTAGCCAGTCTATTAAAGGAATAAATTCTATTTTATCTGCTAGAGCTCCAAAATCACAGCTTGTCACGCATTCGCCACAGCTTAAACATTTATCATTTACTATTATCGGGCCTTCGTTTCTTCTATAAACGTGGGCTTCATATTTACAAGTATCCTTGCAGCTCTGTTCATCTTCTGGACAGTATTTACATACTTCATCAATTTTTGCAACAACAGGTTTAAGTATTTCTTTAGATTTTTTTATTAAATTTATCTCATCTTCAAATTCGGTTCTGCCCCTGGGATCTAAACCCATAGCTATTCTAATATGATCCCTTATAAAAGCCATATCATTTTCTTTAAATCCAAATTTTTCTTTAATTTCATAAGCCAACTTATCTAAATCAGTATTATCTTTTATTTCCCCTCTCCAAAATTTTCTAACCAGTTCACCAAAAATTTTCATTCTTTTTTGCTGAAATTCTTTAAATCGATTATTATCTATTGTAAGTCACCTCCGCTTTTTTAATATCAATCTTAACATTAACAAATCTTCTTAAATTTAAACTAATTATTGGCCTAAATTTCTTGAAACTCTAATACAATCAGGCTAAAGTATTCTTCCCTATAGATTTAGTATTAAAATCTGCAGAAGTTTTTATTTATCTCAAAAAAAATTTTTTAAAAAAAGAATAAGCCAGGGTCTAAACCCTGGCGTTTAAATTTGGCTTGACAAGCAAGAACTGCACTATCCGTACTTGCCAGTATAAGTTATTCAATAATTTGACCTGTGGGATTATGATACTTCCCTCCGAAAATCCTAACATGATTTAGATAACCGGGAAACTGACTCTTTTAGTACTAATCTTCTACTTCGTCACCTGCAGCAACACATAGAGCAGTATCACCCTGATAGGGTAAAACTCCTTCTACAATAGTCTCTTTCCGGCGACCAATAGGTGCAGCACCAGGAACACGGAATGTTGTAACATCAATAGGTTCAATAGGAACTTCTTTAGGAACATCCAATTGGGGAACCCAGTCATAAGGTACCCGGTAAGCTCTGTATACCATGTTTATTTTCATTTGCTTGCCCCAATATGGGCTGATGTATTCCCAAACCAGTTCATGATCAGAAGTAACTTCGATGATCCTTCCACCTGAACCTTCAGTAATCAAGGTGTTACCGTTTGGTAACCTCTGAGCACCACTTATGAATGGACTATAGAAGCGATTAGAGTCTACAGGATGTAAATAACCGGCCTCAACTGGAGTATATTGCCAAACTATCTCCAATGTAGTCGGGTCAAACTCTAGCACCCGGGAGTAATCTCGAAGAGCATTTAATCTACCTGTTGGTGAACCTGGATTAGGTGCACCGTAACCGCCCCAGCCACCGTTATCAAAAACTAATATATTTCCTTCTCCCGGTAATCCTCGCGGAATCATGTGGGCGTGGTGTTGGCCAATGATCCAACCAAGTCTCTTGAGTTCCTTACTTTTATTATAATCAGGACCGACCTTCCAAACTACTTTACCAGTTTTTTTGTCAATTATGGCAATTATATTAGATTCGCGGGCATCCCAAATAATATTGTCGGGATGAAAACGCTCATCACCGGCATCAAACCACTTATTCGGTCCAAGTAGAGACATGGAGTTAATATGCATCCAATCACCCATACCCCCTCCTGCTGACCGCATGTTAGGATCACGACAGAGAATATTTTTTGCCTCTTCACTAAACTCGTATTCATCAAAATGATCACTGCAAGTCCATTCCCAAACAATGTTTCCATCCCATGTTACTTCAATAATGGTATCATCGAGAAGAAGCTTATCGGATATTTTAGGATTTCTTAGGTTTTTATGACAAAGAATTAATGTATTTCCTCCATCAACCAGCGGGTCCATACCTGGCACATAGTAACCTACAGGATTCCCTTCCCGTTGATAGTCATGATGCTGTCTGGCCATCCATTGAGGTTTTTCACCCGGATCTTCAATGAATTCGTACTGGTTAAATTTCCAGACAATGTTCCCTTCCCAGTCCACTTGAACTAAATCAATACGATCTTGCATACCATAGGCATTATTTCTCTCACCGGTATGACCTAACACGTAGCCACCAGGCAGAAGCTTATTAGGAAAACCATCCAGCCCCTTCCAAAGTTGGACCTCACCTCCGTTCATATCGATCAACAACGCCCCGAGCTCTCTGGCTTGAAAAATGGTGTAACCGTTCCAACATTTTTCCGGGTTATAAATGGTAGCCCCTGTTGGATAAACACTTGGATACGTCATGATATTTCCTCCTATTTATTATTTTCTTAAGCTTCTTAGCTTCAATAAACACTGTCCTTGCTGCTATCCTGAAGAAATCAACATATCTATTAATTCTAAGTAGTTTGTGGTAAGTTTCAGTTAAATTTTAATGCATAAATTTTTTTTTTACTGTAATTTCAATTACATAATTTAAAAGAATATTATTTATAATATAATTTTTCATTATGCTATAATAATAATTAGCATATCTAAGGGTGTGATTAAAATGACTGGTTCAGAAGATTATGTAAGTTCATCTTTGCTTCCTTGGATTGATATTAAAGCTAAGAACTTTAAAAATTTTATGAATCTAGGAGTTAAAAAAATTTATAAAAAAAATTCAGCTATTGTAGAACAGGGCGAAAAAACAGATAGTATTTTTTATCTTAGTAAAGGTAAGGTAAAGGTTCTGCTTCTAACCACTCAAGGTGAAGAAAAACTTTTTTGGTATGCGTCTGAAGGGAATATAATTGGTGATGTGCCCTTTTTTCATTTTTATCCTTCTAATGCTTCAATCATCGCCGAAGAAGATTGTGAAGTATATATCTATGACAGAAATACTTTTTTAAATATATTACATACTAATCCAGAATTCGCAGACTATATGTTAAATATTATGGCAAGGAAAATACGAGTTCTTGTCAATCAAGTACAAGATATTAGCTTTAATAATCCTACTAAACGAATAAGTAAACTTTTATACCTATTAACAGAACAATTTGGTAGAAAGTCGGAAAAAGGAACGGAGTTAAAATTAGATATTACCCATAAAGAAATTGCATCCATTACATGTGTTCATAGGGTAACCGTAACTAACGTTTTAAGCAATCTTAAAAATGAAGGAGTAATTAAAAAATCAAAATTGGGAACTATTATAATTATTGATAAAAACAAGTTACATAAATATGCATTTGATTAAGCCCTCCCTATTGAGGTTTTAATTAAATGCTTTTTTCTTATACATGTAGTTGAGATTACATACAGTAAAGCAAATATGATTTATTCTGATAGTACCAATTAAATATACTTATATTTTAGGGAGGTATATGTTATGGAAGAAAAAAAGAAGAAGCTTTCCTTACTCCTTGCATGCTTACCCATTATAGTCGTAATCTTTATGGGTCTTATGTCTGTAGTAAAATGGAAGGCTGCTATGCACACTCCTCTTTTAGCTAGTATAATAGTTGCAGCAATTATCGGAAAATATTCAGGTTTTTCCTGGGATGAAATGGAAAAAGGACTGGTTGAAGGTGTATCTAGAGCGTTACCGGCCTTATTTATCTTACTAATTGTAGGTTCTATAATCGGATCATGGATCGCCGGGGGAATAATCCCAACTTTAATCTATTATGGTTTAAAACTTATCAGTCCTAAAGTACTTATTCCTGCCACTGCCTTTGTAACAGCTATAGTTTCTCTTTCCACCGGCACTTCTTTTACTTCCCTGGCAACAGTAGGTTTAGCCCTAATGGCAACAGGTGTAAGTATGGGATTTCCTGCACCATTAGTAGCCGGTGCAGTTATTTCCGGTGCATATTTCGGTGATAAACTTTCTCCTCTTTCTGATACTACTAACTTGGCTCCTGCTATGTCCGGTTGTACACTTTTTGAACATGTAGGCCATATGCTATGGGACACTATCCCTGCATTCCTCGGTTCCCTTATTCTCTACTATTTTATTGGTTTAAAACATGCTTCTTCTTCTATGACACAACCTGAACAAATACAAGGGATCTACGATGGATTAGAAAAAGCCTTTAACATTAATCCACTACTTTTAATAGTCCCAATAATAACTATTATTCTTGCAGTAAAAAAAGTACCTGCAATACCAGCTTTAGTTAGTGTATCCGTTTTAGGTGGGCTTTGTGCTATGATTTTTCAAGGGGCAGATATAGGTGCAGTTCTGAGAGCTACAACATTTGGTTTTAAAAGTGATACAGGTATAAAAATGGTTGATAGTCTATTATCTCGAGGCGGAATTACCTCAATGGGTGGAACTATTATGCTTCTTACTCTGGCAACTGCCCTTGGTGGAATATTAGAAAAAGTAGGCTCTTTAGAAGTTCTCCTTAATTCTATAATGAGTAAAGTTAGATCAACAGGTCAGCTTATGCTCGCTACTTTATTTAGTGGATTAGCTATTGCCTTTGCTACTGGTGCCCAATTACTGGCAATTATTATACCTGCTAGAATGTTTGCACCTGCTTTCATTGAAAGAAACTTGCATCCTAAAAACCTATCCAGGGCCGCAGAAGCGGCAGGTACTGTTGGTATTAACTTAGTACCATGGAGTGTTCCAGCTATTTTTGCTCACAATATATTAGGTGTAGAACCTGCTCAATTCATTCCTTACCTCTTCTTTGCTTACTTTGTCATTTTAGCTAATGCAATTTATGGATATACGGGAATCTCAATTACAAAAATATCAAATGATGTATCTAAACAAACCGATACTAATCTAAATGTTTAATAAATTAATTTAAATAAGCTAGGGGTAAACTCCTAGCTTATTTAAATAATTGCATGGTAAATTACTTTCTTTTACAAATTCTTCACGAAAAGGAGTACATACAGTATCTACCAGAGCAGTTTTGCTTCTCGTACACAATCTTCTAATTCAGTAGAAACAACTTCTGTGACGGCTTCAGCAAAATCAAAGTTAGGATACATTCGAAAAACCTCCTATTAAATGAAGAATACTTCGTGTCTGGATTACCATAAAACAACAGGGCATCTATTAAATATATTAAATTCAGATTTTAAGCTAAAAAATAAAATGTAAAACCGAGAAAGACTTAGTAGCTATCGCCATTATTTGCTTATTAAATATCTTGTTTCGTTTTTAATATATCGATAATTTGTGCCGCCAAATTTGGGTCATATTTTTTACCGGCAAGTTTTTCTATTTCTTCTAAAGCTTTGGCCTTATATTCACCTTTATTATTAACTGAATTTGTCATGGCTTCATAGGTATTTAAAATAGAGATAATACGAGAATAAAATGGTATTTTATTACCTTTTAAACCTTGAGGATAGCCTGTCCCATCCCAGCATTCATTTACAGAGAGAATAGATTCAGCAATGTGGGTAAGTTCCGGAATAGATTTAATTAGTCGGTATCCTAGTACTGGGTATTCCTGCATAATTTGTTTTTCATCAACTGATATTTTAACTTCTTCTTTTAATTTAATATCACTTACAACCTTACCAATATTTTGCAACTGAGCTATAAGAATTAAGTCATGCAGTTGTTTTTTTGATAATTTTAGTAAACTCCCTACATACAGAATTAAACGCTTTAACCTTTTAATATGAATTTTAGAATTGGGAACCCTTTTTTCTAAACCATTAAGTAAAGAAGTGATAATTAATTTATAAAACATTTTTCTCTTATGAAATTTATTCTGATACATCATTTGCTCGGCTTCTTTAAGCACTTCATTAATATCCTGGGATAAAACAGACTTTGTTGCATAACCTAATGCAATGCTCACTGGTATTAATGATTCAGTTTCTTCACTACAAGCTTTATTTATTCTGCCACAAATCTCACAGGCAATCTGTTCTGTAGTTTTAGGTAATAGGATAGCAAACTCATCACCACCCCAACGTGCAACAATATCTTCTTGTCTGCAAGAGTTTTTAAGTATATTACCAATCTTTATTAATAGTTTGTCTCCTTCATAATGACCAAAAGTATCATTAAATAGTTTCAAGTAATTTGCATCGGCAAAAATTAT
>JASKKI010000062.1 GCA_030154225.1 Clostridia bacterium
CACCCAAAAAATCGGGTGCTTTTAATATTTGGTGGAGGTGAGGGGACGTATCACTCCTATATTTCTATAGGTACTGACTATATCTTCAACTCTCATCGAGTTGTCCGGCGTCTTATGGAAGTTATAAGATGTATTCTTTTATTGTTGGGGAATGTCCCCCAACTAATATACCCCAGATAAAGCTTCCATCCTAGTACTCCATAGTTCCAGGAACATTTCTTATAAAAAGGTATGTCCCTGCACCTTAGCAGCCTATAAGTCGATACAGGGCTGTAGGCTTTCGCCTCATACCCCTCGGTATTGCCTTATCCATTTAAGGACTTAGGTTTCACCGATTAAGCCGGATGTTTCCACTACCCGTCACCGGGTAGGGCGACTCTTTTCTGAATCGAACCCCTGTCCGAAGGACCAGCCACCTGAGCTTCTACGAGCGTAGTTTGTGTTTTAGATCTCGCCCCTGAAACTCCCACAAACAGGATTTCCAGAGGCCAGCCATGTTAGTTTCCCCTTATGCTACACGGCACTTACACAAAGGTAGCCTGCTAGTTGGCCCCCTATCCCACCCCACAGGCAAGGATGAGTAGGAGGTTAGACTGCAATTAAGCAGCTAAAGCGTAATTTGGTTTAGCGTTTACTTTTTGTGCACCGTTTATCGAGCTAGTGCGACCTCGGCTCGCTTCTCAAGCCACCGCAATCCCCCGTCGAAACCAATACACCCCCATGATAACAGAAGTTAGAGGGCCGCCAAAAAATTACCACGCAATGCTTGTGCCAGACGCTAAATATTAACCCATAAGCAATTGTCTAGTCACTGGGCACTGGCACATGACCAATAAATTTACTTCAAAGTGCAGTTACCGCATGCGTTCTTTCAGGGCTTTTTCGATATCCCGTTTGGCTGATTTTTCTGCTGCCGCTTCTCGTTTATCATAGAGCTTTTTACCTTGAGCCAGGGCTAATTCAACTTTTGCTTTGCCCCGTGTAAAATATACCTTTAAGGGAACTAGGGTCAGACCTTTTTCTTTTGTTTTGCCTAAAAGCCGCATAATTTCTTTTTTATGCATTAAAAGCTTACGTTTCCTGACCGGATCTACATTAAATCTATTGCCCTGTTCATAAGGGCTGATATGCATGTTAAACAGAAACAACTCTCCATTTTCCACCTGGGCATAACTATCTTTAAGATTAGCTTTTCCAGAACGAAGTGATTTCACTTCCGTACCTTTAAGTTCCATCCCGGCTTCATAAGTTTCCAGAATGTGAAAATCATGTCTGGCCTTTCTATTTTCTGTAACAACCTTTACATTTTCCATCGTCATTCACCACACTTTAGGCAAAACAAAACCCTGGGCTTAAACAGTCAGGGTAATATTCTAACATAGAAAAAAGGAAAATTGCAAGCTTTTTATGTTGTAAGTCAATTATAACAAAATTATACTAAAAGTCAAGGGAGTGCTCTTCTACCAGTTCCATGTCAATCTGTCTATCATCTATATTTACTCTGGTTATTTGCACAGTAACTTCTTGACCGATTTGATATGCTTTTTTAGTATGTTCTCCTAATAATGCTAAATTTTTTTCTATAAATTGATAAAAATCATCAGTCATTGTTGAAACATGGACTAGACCTTCAACAGAATTTTCCAGTTCAATAAATAAACCAAAGGAGGTGACACTACTAATAATTCCTTTAAATATTTGTCCTTCAAACTGTTTCATATATTCTACTTTCTTTAATTCTACACTTTCCCGTTCAGCATCTTCAGCAATTCTTTCCCGTAATGAGGATTGTTCTGCATACTCACTCATTTTCTGTTTTAAGTGTTCAATTCTATTACTATCTAGTTTTTCCCCTTTTCTCAACATTTCCTTAATAACTCTATGGATGGCTAAATCAGGATAACGCCTGATAGGGGATGTAAAATGGGAATAATATTTTGCTGCTAAACCAAAGTGCCCTAAAGCTTCTACAGCATAGCGGGCATGTTTCATAGACCTCAGCATTACAGTTGTTATCGCCCTTTCTTCCGGCCTACCTGTAACTTTTTCCACTACATTTTGAAATGCTTTGGGATGGACCTTTTCACCTGTACCCTTAATATGCAAGCCGAAAATACCCAGGAAATTATTCAATTCCTCGATATCTTCTAGATCAGGCTCTTCATGCACCCTATATAAAAAAGGGGTTTCCAGCCAGTAATAGTGTTCTGCAACTGTTTCATTGGCACAAATCATAAATTCTTCAATAATCTGGTCGGCCAAAGTCCGTTCCCGCCATAATATTTCCACCGGTTTTCCATTATCATCCAGTATTACTTTGCTTTCCGGAAAATCAAAATCAATGGCTCCCCTTTTTATACGCTTGTCTTTTAATATTAAACATAATTCACTCATTTTCTGCAAGGTATCAACAAAATCTTTATACCTTTCTATTAATTCCTTATCCTTTTCAACTAGAATTTTAGTCACATTTTTATAAGTCATCCGTTCATTAACATGAATAATAGATTGGCAAATTTCGTGATTTACCACTTCACCTTTACTGTTAATTTCCATAAAACAGCTTATTGCCAGGCGGTCTTCACCGGCATTTAAGCTGCAAATACCATTGGAGAGACGTTTAGGAAGCATGGGAATAACCCTGTCAACCAGGTAAACACTTGTTGCTCTGTTCAGAGCCTCTTTATCCAAAATGGAATCCTCATGAACATAATGGCCAACATCGGCTATGTGAACCCCTAAACGATATAATCCATTTTCCAGGATTTCCAAAGAAACTGCATCATCTAAATCCTTAGCGTCTTCACCATCAATAGTAACCATTGGTAAATCCCGTAAATCTCTGCGTCCCTTTCTATCTTTTTCCAAAATCTTTAAAGGTATAGCTTTAGCAGCTTGTAGTACTTCACCCGGAAATTCTTCAGGCAATTGATATTTTCGAACAATAGAAACAACATCAACACCGGGGTCACCCTTTTTACCAATGACCTCTACAACTTTTCCTTCAGGACTACGCCTTTTCTCCGGCCATTTGGTTACTTCAATAACAACTTTATCTCCATTATGAGCACCATTGAAATCTTCTTTCGAGACAAAAAAATCAGTACCAATTCGGGAATCATCGGGAATAACAAAACCAAAGTTTCTGCTTTCTTCAAAGGTCCCTACTAACCTTGTATTAGCCCTGGCTAAAATCCGAATTACTTCACCTTCCTGTTTTTTCTTAGTATCTAGATGCTTATGCAATCTTACAATAGCTCGATCATTGTGCATGGCTCCGTTTAAATCATCATTTTTAATATAGACATCCCTTTGATTAACATCATCAGGGATTAAAAAAGCAAACCCTTTAGCATGACGCTGAATACGCCCCACAACTAAATTCATTTGTCTGGGTAATCCATAACGCATTTTCCTGGTTAATATTACCTGACCTTTTTTTTCCATTTCATTTAAGATATTAATAAATTCCTTTATTTCCTTCACATCTTCTATTGCAAACTCTCTAATTAACTCTTCTTGAGTTAGTGGTCTATAGGCCTTATTAGCCATAAAGTCCAATATTTGTTTACATCTTTCCATAATATCCTCCTATCATACCAGTCTACTTCTTCATTATAGATTTTAGTAGCCATTAAAAACTAATTAAAAAGGATAGACCAAACTTAATATTAGTCTACCCGTTATAGTAACAAGTATAAACCTGGTGCTCTATTATTCCTTTATTCCTCGTGACATTTCTTGCCTTCTTCCATCTTGCCAATGACCATAAAGCGAGCCAAAGCTTCGGCAGCAATTTTGCCACTGGGTAAAAAAGCCTTTGCTTCTAAATCAACAATAGTTTTTCGAGCATTAGTAATTCTAGATTCAAAAGTAATTTCCTGACCCACAGGTACTGCTTCCCGAAAGCGTACTTCCATCCGGGCAGTTACTCCATGAAGACCTAGTATATTTACACTTCTCGCCATAACCTCATCCAAAATAGTAGTAATTAACCCACCGTGCATTACTCCAGGATACCCTTCATGTTGCTTTTGGGGTGTAAAGGTTGTCTTAACCCTATCTCCTTCTACTGTAAACTTTAAGTGTAGTCCTATGGGATTTTGATTTCCACAAGCAAAGCACATATGGTCATAAGAAAATTCCATATTAACTTTCCTCCTTTGTATTGCGAGCAATAAATTCTTCAATCCAAAGAAAAACCTTCTCCCTTTCAGTATCCAGTGTTGCTATATGACCAGAATTATGCAGCCAATAAATTTCTTTTTCTTTACTACCGATATTATCATAAATATACTGGGCACTTCGGGGATCAACGGTTTTATCCAAGGTAGATTGAATAATTAAGCTAGGATTCATGATCCTCCTCAATTCTTTTTTAATTATAGGAAGCATTTTTACTAAACTAGCCGTACAACTAATGGGATACTGGTCATACCAAAAAGATTCATAATTTTTACTGCTGTAGCTTTTCTTTTTTGAATATTTAACAAAATACTTTAGTATCGGAGCTAAATATGCCTTCTTTTTTATTAAAAAAATTGGTGCACATATGGAAACAATACCACCATTTATTTTGTTATTTGCTGCTAGATGAAGGGCTAGATCCCCTCCCATGGATAAACCTATGATAAAAATTTTTTCACAACTTTGTTTTAAACTTTTATAACCTTTTTGTACTTCTTCATACCAGTGCTGCCAGTTAGTGCGGGCCAAATCCTCTACTTTTGTCCCATGACCTGGTAAGAGAACTCCCTTTACAGTATAGTCTTTAGTATGTAAAAATTCACCTAATGGCCGCATCTCCCCAGGTGAACCTGTAAACCCATGGATTAATAAGCAGCCTATTTCATTTCCTGGAAAATCAAAAGGTTCTATATCTCTAGATCTTATTTTCATACCTCACATCACTTCTTTTTTTAGATTTATTAATCTATTCTAGATAAAGTAAAAAATATCCTTTTTAGATTTATTGCCAGACTAAATTAGGTATTAGAACATCAGGGCATTCACTTTAGCAACCATCGTCTCAAGAATTTTTTAAATAACTTGAAAAATAATAAATAGCTGCTAACAGTTCCCTATTAACAGCTCATCTTCCCAAATCCCCATGTACCTGTTTTAACATTTCTCTAATGGGTAATTGGTAAGGACAGCGAGTTTCACAAATACCGCAGTCCATACAGCTTTCTACATTGGGCTGAATGCTCCCGTAACGTTCCTTGGACCAGTCACCCAGACCGTAGCGTTGAAAATAGCTATGTAAAATAAAAAAGGTGGGAATGTCTAAACCCTGGGGACAAGGTTTACAGTATTCACAACGCCGGCAGAATTGGTTACCCAAGATTTTCGCCTCTCTTAGCAATTCTTCCCTTTCAGTTGAAGACAAGGGTTGGATATTAACGGTCAAAGAGGAGTTATGCTCAACCTGTTCTATGGTATCCATTCCAGGAATAACGGTAGAATAATTTAACCCCAAAAGGTATCTTAAAGCCAGATCTGCCCTTTTAAAGGCGCCCCCCGCCAGGGGCTTCATAATAATAATCCCCATTTCTTTTTTACGGGCCAGAGGAAAAAGTTCTTTTTCCGCAGTATCTTCCAAAAAATTCCTTGGGAACTGCAAGGTACTAAAATCATACATTTCCAGGGCTTTTATCAAAATTCCATCATTGTGACCAGTGATACCGATATAACCGATTTTTCCCGCTTCCTGTGCTTTGACCAGGGCCTCTAGTGCTCCATGAGGTCCTATGATTTTTTCTAAATCTGCTTCCGTTTTCACATTGTGACATTGATATAAATGGATATGGTCTGTCTGAAAATTTTTTAAACTGGTTTCAATATCCCTGGCCATGGTTTTTTCATCCCTAGCCATGGTTTTGGTGGCCAGAATAACGTTACCCCGTTTACCTTTTAATCCTTTACCCAGTTTTTCCTCACTATCAGTATATCCTCTGGCAGAATCGAAAAAATTAATACCTTTATCTAAGGCACGGTGCACAATTTCTATAGCTTCCTGTTCCGTTACCCTTTGGATGGGAATACCGCCAAAACCCAGGGCGGATACCTGTAAACCTGTTTTACCCAGCGTTCTATACTCCATTTATTACACCTCCCTAATATTTTTACTGAGGATACTTTCTATACTATTTTTTTCTCTTACCACCTGAAACTTCCCTTCTTTCCCTAACTGAATTTATAAAATGTTAACCAAAAAAAGCAGCTGGGGTAATCCCAAACTGCTTTTTTTTACATAAATAATGGTGCAAATACCAATGAAACTATAGTCATCAATTTAATCAAAATGTTAATTGATGGGCCAGATGTATCTTTGAAGGGGTCGCCTACAGTATCACCGGTAACTGCCGCTGCATGGGCTTCAGAACCCTTGCCTCCATATTCTCCACCTTCAATATATTTCTTGGCGTTATCCCAAGAACCGCCAGCATTGGCCATCATAATAGCTAATAAGAAACCGGAAACAAGGGCACCGGCTAGTAATCCACCTAAGGCTTCTTTACCTAAGCCAGGGATTAAACCAACTGCGATAGGAACAACTACTGCTAAAAGTCCGGGAATAATCATTTCCCTCAAGGCAGCAGCTGTGCTAATACTTACACACTTGGCATATTCAGGTTTAGCTTTTCCTTCCATTAAACCAGGAATTTCTCTAAATTGTCTTCTAACTTCCTCGATCATATCTCCAGCAGCTCTACCAACGGCATTCATAGTTAGGGCTGAAAATAAGTAGGGAAGCATACCTCCGATAAATAAACCTGCAACTACTGAAGGATTCAACAAATCTATCTTTTCAATACCTGCCGCTTTTGTATAAGCACTAAATAAAGCTAAGGCAGTTAAAGCAGCAGAACCAATGGCAAACCCTTTACCAATAGCAGCTGTAGTATTACCTACTGCATCTAAGCCGTCTGTAATTTTACGAACCTTGGGATCTAAATGGGCCATTTCAGCAATACCACCGGCATTATCAGCAATTGGACCGTAAGCATCAACTGCCACAACCATTCCGGTAGTAGAAAGCATGCCTACTGCTGCTAAAGCTATACCGTATAAACCGGCAAATTTGAAAGCAAGTAAAATAGCTACTACAATTACGATAATTGGTAAAGTAGTACTTAGCATACCTACACCAATACCTGCAATAATATTTGTTGCAGCACCTGTTTGAGATGCTTTAGCGATACCTTTAACAGGGTTATAATCACCAGATGTATAGTATTCAGTAATCTTACCAATGGCAAATCCGGCAAGTAGACCTGCAATAGTAGCGATAAATACACCTATACCGGTAACTGCACCTTCTGCCGGCAGCATATTTGTAGTTAAGAAATATGTAGCTACTAAAGCAAGGACCATTGCTACAATTTCACCCATATTTAAGGCTTTAGATGCATCAGCACCTTCACCAGTTTTAACAAAGAAAGTACCTATAATAGAAGCAACTATACCGGCAGCAGCGATCATAATGGGTAATAAAATACCACCTTGTCCAAGATTTAAAGCTACCGCCAGTGCCATACCAGCAATAATAGAACCGACATAAGATTCAAATAAGTCAGCACCCATACCAGCTACGTCACCAACATTGTCACCGACGTTGTCGGCAATAACTGCAGGGTTCCGGGGGTCATCTTCCGGAATACCAGCTTCTACTTTACCTACCAGGTCAGCACCAACATCAGCTGCTTTAGTGTAAATACCTCCACCAACACGGCCGAATAGAGCAATAGAACTGGCACCTAAAGCAAACCCATTAATTGTATTAGGGTTATCAAATAAAAATGTTACTATTCCTAAACCTAATAATCCTAAACCAACCACAGACATACCCATAACTGCTCCACCGGAAAAGGCAACACCTAAAGCTTTATTAGCACTTTCCTGAGCAGCGTTAGCTGTCCGCACATTGGCTTTTGTCGCTATATTCATTCCAATGTAGCCTGCTAATGTGGAACATGCTGCTCCGATTATAAAAGCAACAGCAGTTTGAGGTTGTAAGCTGTCTTGGCCTTGGGTAAATGCTCCTGCCGCAAAAATAATAGCAGCAAGAATAATTACGAAAATAACCAGAGTTTTATATTCTCTAAATAAAAAGGCCATAGCACCCTCATGGATAGCTTCAGCAATTTCTTGCATAGTTTTGTTACCTGCATGGACTTTACTAATTTTTGTGGTCAAATAAAATGCAAATAATAAAGCCAATATCCCTGCTAGGGGTGCCCATATCGTGAAATTCATTACTCAATTCATCCTCCTTCAACCCTTTTCAAATCTCCCATATATCATTACCAAATTTCCTATAAAAAATATCATTTCATTAAAATTGGTTTATTTCTCGTGGTAATTATTACCTATAATTTCTTTTTTTTATAATAGAGAAATAAGTAATGTTAAAACCATAAAGGCAACTGCAAAAATTGTTGATAATTTACTTAAGAAATGGTCCATACCTTTCTTTTTACCAAATAGAGTTTCTGCACCACCGGCAATAGCACCTGACATTCCTGCACTTTTTCCAGATTGTAATAAAACTGTGGAAATAAGGCCTATTGATGCCACTACCTGAAGAATAATAAAGAATAATTTCAAGCTTCACACCTCCCAACATATTTAGTTACTGACGACTAATGACTAGTAAGTAATATTTATATATATATCCTTTATGACTAAAACTACTAAAACTACCAAAGTAATGTATTAGTCCATAATTTAGATTTTATCAAAATCATTCTTAGTTAACAAGAAGAAAACCCATCCAAGAGTATTAAATAAAGTTATAGCATCGAAATGTAAGAAGGTTTAGGATAGTAACCTATCCTAAACCTTCTTAATTATCCCTTAAGATTATATAAATTTTTCATGCCTTTGTAAACTGCTGTTTCGTCTAGTTCTTCTTCTATTCTCAGTAATTGATTATACTTAGCAACCCGATCTGTCCTGGAGGGAGCACCGGTTTTGATCTGACCAGCATTGGTGGCAACAGCTATATCGGCGATAGTAACATCTTCAGTTTCCCCAGAGCGGTGAGAAATGATGGATGTATATCCTGCCCGCTTAGCCATTTCAATGGCTTCCAGTGTTTCCGTTAAGGTACCGATTTGGTTAACTTTTATTAATATGCTGTTAGCTGTATGAGATTCAATCCCCCTGGTCAACCGTTCGGTATTGGTTACAAAGAGATCATCACCAACTAACTGAACTTTTTTACCTAGCTTTTCAGTAAGAAGCTTCCACCCTTCCCAGTCTTCTTCACCTAAGCCGTCTTCGATGGAAATTATGGGATATTTTTCAGCTAAACCTGCATAATATTCAACCATTTCTTCAGCATTACGGGTTAAACCTTGACCTTCGAAATGATAAGTGCCGTCTTTATATAGTTCTGTCGCAGCAACATCCAGAGCAAGGAAGATATCTTCACCAGGTTTATAGCCAGCTTTATGAATAGCTTCTACAATTACATCTAAAGCTTCTTCATTGGAGGCTAAATTGGGAGCAAAACCACCTTCATCACCAACTGCTGTGTTATATCCCCTACCCTTTAAAACTTTTTTGAGATTATGGAAAATTTCTGTACCCATACGTAAAGCTTCGGCAAAGGTGGATGCACCTAAAGGCATGACCATAAATTCTTGAATATCTACATTATTATCGGCATGTTTTCCACCATTTAAAATATTCATCATAGGTACAGGTAAGGTTTTGGCATTAGTTCCACCAATATACCTATATAAAGGAACTCCCAAACTATTAGCTGCCGCTTTGGCGACTGCCAGGGAGACACCCAGGATAGCATTAGCACCAAGTTTAGATTTATTAGGTGTACCGTCCATCTCAATCATTAACTTATCAATACCTACTTGATCAAAAGCATCTAATCCAATTAGGGCCGGTGCAATTATGGTATTAACATTATCTACAGCAGTTAATACACCTTTACCCATAAATCTTTCAGCATCATCATCCCTCAACTCAACGGCTTCGAAGGCTCCCGTTGATGCACCGGAAGGAACAGCAGCACGACCAATACTACCATCTTCAAGATAAACATCAACTTCAACAGTGGGATTACCCCGGGAATCTAAAATTTCTCTGGCGTAAACATCGGCAATAATACTCATTTCGAATCCTCCTTAAATTAGTTATTAGTTGAAAAATTGCATGATGCACCCTAAATTATGAGGGTTTCTCCTGTCATGTCCTCGGGTTTTTCAAGCCTCAATAATGCTAATACTGTAGGAGCAATATCCCTTAATGACCCTTTTTTAAGTTTAGCATTTTTAAAAGTTTCATCAACTAAAATTAGCGGTACAGGATTGGAAGAATGGGCAGTGAGAGGTTTACCTCCTTCATCTTCCATTATCTCAGCATTTCCATGGTCAGCAGTAATTATTAGACTACCATCCACTTCTTTTACTGCATTAAAAATAGTACCTATACATTCATCAACTACTTCAATAGCTCTAATAGCTGCATCTAGAAAACCTGTATGTCCAACCATATCAGGATTGGCAAAGTTTACTAATATAAAGTCATATTCTTTATTTAATATTTTTTTTGTTACTTCATCCGTAACTTGATAAGCACTCATTTCGGGTTGCAAATTATAAGTTGCTACCTTTGGTGATGGAATAAGAATACGGTCTTCACCAGGATTGGCTTCTTCCACGCCACCATTAAAAAAGAAAGTAACATGGGCATATTTTTCCGTTTCAGCTATCCTTAACTGTTTTAAGCCTGCCTGGCTAATTACTTCACCTAAAGTATTTTCCAGATTTTGAGGTGGATAAGCAACCGGTGCTTCAATTTCGGCATCATACTGGGTCATACAAACAAAACGAACATTAAGATAACCACCCTCTCGGACAAAACCGTTAAAATCTTTATCTACAAATGCTCTGGTTATCTGGCGAGCCCGGTCAGCTCTAAAATTATAGAAGATAACAGCGTCTTCCGGGTTGATTTTTCCTACCGGACTACCGTCTTCATTTACTATCACTGTCGGTTCAACAAATTCATCGGTTACTCGTTTGTCATAGGATTGCTCTACAGCCATTTTAGCCATAGTAGCTTTAATTCCTTCCCCATTAACCATAGCTTTATAAGCCAGAGCTGTCCTTTCCCAGCGTTTATCACGGTCCATGGCATAATAACGACCCATGACAGTTGCTATTTTTCCTATGCCTATTTCTTTAAACTTTTCTTCTAAAGGTAATATATAATCCAACGCATTATTAGGTGGAACATCCCTGCCATCTAAGAAAGCATGAACAAATACTTTTTCCTGCCCCATTTCTTTAGCCATATTTAAGAGGGCCATTAAATGGTCAATATGACTGTGCACACCACCATCTGATAATAACCCCATTAAATGCAAGGCTTTATCATTTTTTCTGGCATACTGGATTACATCAACAAAAACAGGATTTGTTTTTATTGTCCCTTCCCGGACCGCTTTATTTATCCTGGTTAATTCCTGGTAGACTATCCTACCTGAACCAATGTTTAAATGTCCTACTTCAGAATTGCCCATTTGCCCTTCCGGTAAACCTACAGCTTCACCAGAAGATTCCAGAATTGTATGAGGGTAGTTCGCCATTAAATAATCATAATTAGGTTTTTTAGCCTGGGAAATTGCATTACCTTTATCCTGCTCCTCAGCTATACCCCATCCATCTAAAATAACTAATACTGTTGGTTTTGCCATCTTCTTTACTCCTTAAAATTTACTATTTTAGCAAATGATTCAGGTTCGAGGCTGGCTCCCCCAACTAAAGCACCATCAATATTAGGTTGAGCCATTAATTCCTTGATATTACCCGGTTTAACACTTCCACCATATTGAATACGTACGGCTTCAGCTGTTACTTCATCAAAAATTCCCGCTAGTAATTTGCGGATATAGGCAATAGTTTCTTCTGCATCCTCACTGGAAGCAGTTATGCCTGTACCAATGGCCCAAATAGGTTCATATGCAATCACTATTTGTTGAGCCAGATTTTTATCCAATCCCTTAAAAACAGCTTCAATTTGTTTTCTGCATTTAGCTTCGGTAAATCCTTTTTCCCTTTCTTCCAAGGTTTCCCCTACACAAAGTATCGGTGTTAGACCTACTTCTAAAGCTTTATTTACCTTTTGTTTTATAAATTCATCCGTTTCTCCAAAGATTTCCCTACGTTCCGAATGTCCGATTATTACATACTTGGTATTAAACTCAAGGAGCATACCAGGGGCAATTTCCCCGGTAAAGGCCCCTTTTTCTTCTGGGTACATATTTTGAGCACCTAAAGCAATTAAACTTCCTTTAATACCCTGAGATACGGTAGATAATAGAGTAAAAGGAACGCACAGAACAATATCAACTTCTTTATTTGTTACCACTAATGGTTTAAACTGTTCAAGGAAATCTTCAGCCCCTTTTGCAGTTTTATGCATTTTCCAGTTAGCCGCAATTATTGGTTTACGCAAAATTCTCCCTCCTATTTGTCGTTTAAAGCAGTTACTCCGGGAAGTTCTTTGCCTTCTAGGAATTCTAAAGAAGCCCCTCCACCTGTTGAGATATGGGTGATTTTTTCAGAAAGACCGGCCTTCTCGACAGCAGCCACCGAGTCCCCACCACCAACTATGGAATTAGCCTGGGAATTGGCTACAGCTTGAGCTACCAAATTGGTCCCTTTACTAAAAGCATCAACTTCGAATACACCCATGGGACCGTTCCAAACTATTGTTTTTGCGATTTTAAGGGCCTTTTGATATAATTCAACGGTTTGGGGTCCAATATCTAAAGCCATTTTATCCTCAGGTATTTCATCTGCTTTAACAGTCATAATAGTTCCCGGGTTTTCTATAGAATCAGCAACTACCAAGTCTACAGGTAACAAGAATTCAATACCTTTTTCTTTGGCTTCATCCATCAGGTTTTTGGCCAATTGTATTTTTTCCTCTTCTACTAAGGACTTGCCTAGCTCAAAACCTTTCGCTTTTAAGAAGGTATTGGCCATACCACCACCGATAATCAGAACATCAACTTTATTTAGCAAATTCTCAATAACTCCTATTTTATCGGAAACCTTAGCTCCACCGATAATTGCAACAAAAGGCCGCTCTGGGTTAGTGATTGCTCCACCAAGGGCTTTTAATTCTTTCTCCATCAAAAAACCTGCAACCGCTGGTAAATACTTGCTAACTCCTTCTGTAGAGGCATGGGCCCGATGAGCAGCACCAAAGGCATCATTAACATAAATTTCTGCTAAAGAAGCCAATTCTTTCGCAAATTCCGCATTATTTTTAGTTTCCCCCGGATTAAATCTTACATTTTCCAGTAACACAACATCTCCCGGTTCCATTTTGTTTACAACCTCTTCTACTTCAGGACCAACTGTAGTAGCTGTTTTTACAACATTTTGCCCTAATAGTTGGGATAATCTTTCTGCTACTTTATCTAAACGCATACTTTCATCTACTTGACCTTTAGGTCTACCTAAATGGGAAGTTAATATGACCCTGGCCTTGTTTTCGATTAAATACTTAATAGTAGGTAAAGCAGATTTAATTCTGGTATCATCTGTAATATTTCCTTGTTTATCTCTAGGCACGTTAAAATCTACTCTTACCAGCACCTTTTTATTTTGTATATCAATATCCTTAATGGTTTTTTTATTCATAATTAAAAACCTCCTGTTTACCATTAGTAAGCCATCGGAACCCCGATGGCTGTCATTTATTATAAGCTTTTAGCTATGTACTTAGCTAAATCTACTACCCGGCAAGAATAACCCCATTCATTATCATACCAGGAAATAACTTTAACTAGATTACCTTCAATAAGCATTGTAGATAGAGCATCAACTATAGATGATCTAGCATCACCATTATAATCTTTGGATACCAGTGGATCTTCTGAATATCCAAGGATACCTTGCATTTGATTTTCACTAGCTTCTCTAAGAGCCTGATTTACTTCATCCACACTGGTATCTTTTTCTAATTCAGCAACTAAGTCAACAACAGAAACATTAGGAGTAGGAACACGCATGGCAAATCCATTTAGTTTACCTTTCAGTTCTGGTAGTACCAAGGCGACAGCTTTGGCAGCCCCAGTGGTAGTAGGGATAATTGACATAGCTGCAGCCCGGGCTCTTCTTAGGTCTTTATGGGGTAAATCCAATATTCTCTGGTCATTGGTATAGGAATGGACAGTGGTCATTAAACCTCTTTTAATACCGAACTTGTCATTAAGTACTTTTGCTACAGGCGCTAAGCAATTAGTGGTACAAGATGCATTGGAGATTACATGATGAACTTGTGGATCATACTTATCTTCATTTACACCCATTACAATAGTAATATCTTCTTCTTTAGCCGGTGCAGAGATAATTACTTTTTCTGCTCCTGCATCAATATGTTTTTTAGCATCTTTACCATTGGTAAAACGTCCTGTAGATTCCACAACAATTTTTACACCTAACTCACCCCAGGGTAATAGAGCAGGGTCTTTCTCGGCATATACTTTAATTTCTTTACCATTTACAACAATTGCATTTTCTTTAGCTTCTACTGTTCCAGGATAGATACCGTGAACTGAGTCATATTTTAATAAATGGGCCAGTGTTTTAGCATCAGTTAAGTCATTAACTGCTACTATTTCAATCCCTTCTTGCTCTAAAGCAGCTCTAAATACATTACGTCCTATTCTTCCAAATCCGTTAATACCTACCTTTACACTCATTTAAAAATACCTCCTTGAAATTAGTTCTAGTTATTAGTGGTTAGTGGTAAATAATTTTATCCCAAAATCTTATTGGTTAAATTTAGGTCTTTGGCTATTTGCCAAGCAGCACCCTCATCAATTATTAGCCATTTAATATGTCCAGCTTTGCTCACAGCTTCAATGGCTGTTGCCTTGTTTTTACCACCTGCTATCGCAATAACTGTATTTATTTTACCCAGGTCATCCAATTTCAAACCAATACTGGGTGTAGAATATATAATTGAGCCTTGTGCGTCAAAATAGTAACCAAAAGCTTCACCTTTGGCTTTTTTGTTTTTCAATAACTCGATTTCTTCCCAGCTAACCCCCCTTCTTTTTGCCATTTCTAATGCATCCCCAATCCCATGTATTAATACATCAGTTTCCCTGATTAGTTGGATTATGGGGGCTATATATGGGTCATTTACTAACTGCTCCGCAGAAGTTTTACTCATATAATCAGGTACATGGAGCAACCGGTAGCTAGCTCCCAATTTTTCAGCTATTTTGGCCGTAATTGTATTAGATTGTATTTCAACCTGTTCACCCAACCCCCCACGGGCAGGTAATATTAGTAAATCTTTTCTATTTTGGGGTATAATATGTTTAGCCATTTCTGCTAAAGTTGTTCCACCGGCTACAGCAATGGTCCGTGCATTCTTTATTATTTCACTTACATAAAAAGCAGATACTCTACCCAACTCTTCTTTGGCTATCGGTTCACTATCAATATCACCAGGAACAATCACAACTCTATGTACACTTAATTTCGAACCTAAAATTTTTTCCAGATTATCTAAACCACGCAAACCATGAACTAAGACACTTAATTCTTCTAAAAGTTTTTCACCAAGAGGTGCAATACTCATTCCTTTGGGTTCAGCAAGAATTAATTCTTGCTGGCGCAAAGTTTCTACATCATTACGAACCATTCTTTCCGGAAGGTTTAGTTTTTC